>JAPPHP010000387.1:4521-10017 GCA_028821035.1 Gammaproteobacteria bacterium
GGCCTCCTGCATGTGGTAGCCGGAGATCGAGATCGAGTTGAAGCGCGGCATGTGGTCGGCGCAGAAGCCGATCACGTCCGCCACGATGCGCATGCTCTGGGCCGGCGGATAGATGTAGGTGTTGCGCACCATGAACTCTTTCAGGATGTCGTTCTGGATCGTGCCCGACAGCCCGCCCCGCGGTACGCCCTGCTCATCCCCCGAGACGATGTAGTTCGCCATGACCGGCAACACGGCGCCGTTCATGGTCATCGAGACCGACATCTGGTCGAGGGGGATCCCATCGAACAGGATCTTCATGTCCTCCACCGAGTCCACTGCGACGCCGGCCATGCCGACATCGTCCCGCGCGCGGGGGTGGTCGGAGTCGTAGCCCCGGTGGGTCGCGAGGTCGAACGCGATCGAGAGCCCCTTCTGCCCGGCCGCCAGGTTGGCGCGATAGAAGGCGTTGGACTCCTCCGCCGTGGAGAAACCCGAGTACTGGCGCACCGTCCAGGGGCGATTCGTGTACATGGTCGCGCGCGGCCCGCGGGCATAGGGCGGGAGGCCCGGGAGCGACTCGAGGTGCGCGACGCCCTCGAGGTCCGCCGCGGTGTACACGGGCCGCACGTCGATGCCCTCCGGGCTCGACCAGGTGAGGTCCGCCACCGGCTTGCCGCGCAACTCGCGCTCGGCGTGCTGTTCCCACTCCGGGGGATTGTGCGAAGCGCCTTCGGCCATCGACCCGTCCCGAACCGCCAATCGGACCGGGGATTATAGGGCGACGGGAACCATCGACGCCGTGGGGAGCCCGCGGGCTGCTACACTCCGGTCACGTCCGGGCGCGGTCCACCATGAGCGAGAGCAGCCCCACCTACGTGACCGAGGCAATGCGCGCGGCCCAGGGCGAATGGACCGGCGAGCGCACGGCTCCGCCCATCACCGAGACGGACATCCGGCGCTGGGCGATGGCGACCTTCTATCCGGAAAAGCCGCCGCGCATCTACTGGGACGCCGAGCACGCGGCCACGACGCAATGGGGCGGCATCGTTGCGCCCCCGGACTTCAACCCCTTCGCGTGGCCGCTGGAACGGCCGCAGCCGGCCGCACCGGGCCTGATGGGCGCGCGTCCCGACGGCAAGTCCCTGACCGGCATGAACGGTGGCCAGACGGACACCTACGGCGTGCCGATGCGCGCGTGCGACGTGATCTCGGAGCGGCGCCGCCTGGTCGACTGGTGGGAACGGGAGGGACGCCTGGGACACACCCTGTACGTGCGCAACGAGATCGAGTGGCGCAACCAACGCGAGGAAGTCGTGCGCACCCGGCTATCGATCGGCATCCGCTATTGAGGAGAGCCCTAATGACCGTCCGTTTCGAAGACATCCAGGTGGGCGACTCCATGCCCTCGTGGTCCCGCAAGACGAGCTTCGCCGAGTGGAACCGCTACGCCGCCGTCAACGACGAGTTCGTCCCGTTCCACATGGACGACGAGGCCGGCCGCCGCGCCGGCAACGAGCCGGGGGCCTTCGGCATGGGCAACCTGCGCTACGCCTACATCGTCAACGCGCTGCACGACTGGATCGGCGACGCGGGCGTCGTCCGCGAGGTCGGCTGCCAGTACCGCGCCATCAACCAGAAGGAAGACACGCTCACCGTCGTGGGCGAAGTGACCGACAAGACGGTTGAAGAAGGCGAGCAGCGCGTGCGGCTGACCATGAACGTCGTCAACCAGGACGGGCTCGGGACGTGCCCGGGGCATGCGGTGATCGTCCTGCCCTGATGCCACCGACCTAGAAGAGCCTGCAAATTCTACGATGGCATCGTAGAATTTGCAGGATGTGGATAGACCGGCACGTCGAGCCCCTGCTGTCGCAGCGCGTGCGGACGCGGCCGGTCGTGATCGTGACCGGTGCGCGCCAGACCGGCAAGACCAGCCTGATGCGCAGGCTCTTCCCCGACCACGCCTTCGTCACGCTCGACCTGCCGAGCGAGGCCGACCAGGCCGAGACGGACCCTGGGTCCTTCCTCGCCCGCCACCCGCCGCCCGTACTCATCGACGAGGTGCAGTACGCGCCGGGGCTGTTCCGCCACCTCAAGACGGTGGTCGACCGCGACCGTCGTCCGGGCGCCTTTCTGCTCACCGGTTCGCAGCCCATGACGCTGATGCGCTCGGTGTCCGACTCGCTGGCGGGGCGCGCGGACATCGTCGAACTCGAACCGTTGTCATTTGCCGAAGCCAAGGCCGCTCGTCCCGACCTGACGCCGGAGGACTTCCTGGTGCGTGGCGGCTTCCCCGAACTCCACGCCGATCCGGCCATCGACGCCCGGGGATACCTGCAGTCCTACCTCGCGACCTACCTGGAAAGAGACGTGCGCCAACTGCTCAACGTCGCGAGCCTCCGGGACTACGAACGCTTCCTGCGGGTCGCCGCGTTGCGCTCGGCGCAGCTCCTGAACCGGGCGGACCTGGCGCGCGACGTCGGCATCAGCGGGTCCACGGCCGCCGCTTGGCTGTCCGTGCTCGAAGCTTCGCACCAGTTCGCGTTGCTCGAGCCCTGGTACGGCAACCCGACGAGGTCCCTCGTCAAGCGGCCCAAGCTCTACGTACGCGAGACGGGACTTGCCGCCTTCCTGTGCGGCGTCCACACCGTCGACGAGCTCCGGTCTTCCCCGCTGGCCGGACCGTTATGGGAGACGCTCGTATGCGCCGAGTTCCGCCGGACCCAACTGAACCGCCGGGGCGGATGGGACCTGCACTTCTGGAACGACCGGTCGCGCGAAGCGGACTTCCTGCTCCATCGTGGCGGGACCTTCCGGCTCGCGGACGCGAAGTGGACGGAGCAGCCGAGGCAGCGCGACGCGGTCGCGCTGCGCAAGGTCGCCGGCGTGCTGCCCGGTCCGGTCGAGGGAATGTCCATCGTCTGTCGCGCTCCCAACCCCTACCCCCTCGGCGAGGGGGTCGACGCACTTCCCCTTCGAACCATCGCGTCCCTTCCGGCTTGGCACTGACCGCGCGACCTGCGCGAGATCAGCGCGAAACCCAACGCGCCTGCACGTACACCAGCGTGCCCTGCCAGGGCATGATCGAGTCGCTCCGATAGATGCGTCCGCAGCAGACCTCGAAATCCCCCCTGTCCGGGTAGTTGTCGAACACGTTCTCGACCCCGAGCTTGACGGCGTACCGGTCGCGGAACGTCCACGTCGCCTCGGCGTCCACGAGCACCTCCGATCCGAACTCCTGCGTGGACGTGAGCGTGGCGTTCAGGGTGTTCTCGTACTCGCCGTAGTACCGTGCCCGCAGGAGCAGGTCGAGCGCGCCCCGCGTGTGGCTGGCGGTCAGCACCCCCTGCAGCCCCGGCACGCCCTCCTCGATGTCGTGCTCCGCCTCCGCGTCCACGTATCGGCCGCGGGCGAGGAAGTCCGTGCGGTTCAGGTTGAAGGCCGCCTGGAGGGTGGTGACGCCCAGTCGCGAATCGAACTGCCAGGTGGCCACCAGGTCGACGCCGCTGGTCTCGGTGTCCACGTCGTTGGTGAAGAAGCGTACCTGGGCGATGTCGTTGGCCCCGGGCACTCCGAGCGCCGACAGCCGCGCCGCCTCAACGGGACCCACGGCGAACTGCGAGGACAGGACGATGCGGTCGTCGAGGCGGATGCGGTAGTAGTCGAGCGTCAGGTCCAGCGCCTCGAAGACGGTCGCCGCGACACCCAGCGTCCAGGACCGGGACCGCTCCGCATCGAGCGCGACGCCGCCGAACAGCATTGCCGCGCCGTGCGTACTGGGGAAGATACCCTCCGCCTGGGGATGACCCTCCGCATTGATCCGCGTGGAGACGTTCGTGGTCGATATCTGGCCCGGCGTCGGCGCCCGGAACCCCGTGCCCATCGAGGCGCGCACGTTGAGACCCCCCGTCAGGCGAAAGCGCGCGGCGAGCTTCCCGACGGTGACCTCGCCGAAGTCCGAGAAATCCTCGTACCGCATCGCGGCGCCCACGAGCCACCGGTCGGTCAGGTCCGCCTCGAGATCCACGTACGCCGCATGGCTGCGGCGGTCCACGTCGGACGCGAACGAGGGCGGATAGCCGGGGAACCCGTTCGAGCCCACGGGCACCGCGTTGTTGACCGGGTCGCCCTCCGGGCAGAGCGCGCCCATCGCCTCGAAGCCGGGGATGCGGCACTCCACGGCCACGAGATCGTCAGTCGGATCCGCGTCCACCTCCGCCTGCGTGATCTCGAAGTTGAACGGGTCGGGCCGCGCGAAAGGGCCGACCCGGTAGGAGAGCGCATCCCCCCGCTCGATCCGGTAGCCCTCCTCCCGGTATTCGAAGCCGAAGGCGAAGTTGAGCGGGCTCGGCCAACCGACGTCGAGCGGGAGCGTGAAGTCCGCGTTGACGGCAAGCTCGTCGTTCACCAGGTTGCCTGGACGAAAACGCGTCGGCGTGTCCGGCCCGAGCGACGGGTTCATCGTGTTCGCGATGCGATAGCGGATCTGGTCCGAGCCGTAGCCGGCGGACAGGTCAAAGGTGAACCCCGAGCCCCCCTCCCCGCGGATTCCGAGGACCGCCGCGTAGTCGGTGACGTCGCCCGAGAACTGGGGCGTGAAGCCCGACGGATAGAGCGTCGCCCGCGGGTCGTGGATGGATCCATCCGCGAGGCGTACCGGCAGCAGTTGCGCCACGCCCGGGCGCCGGTAGAAGAACCCCCCGGCCTGGTCCTTGGCGGAATGACTGGCGAAGCCGTACAGCTCCGCGTCCGGCCCCAGCGGTAGCGCGGCGTTCAGGAAGAAGATGGCCTGCTCCCGTTCCGGCTGGCCCCAGATCTGTGCCGGCCGCGCGAAGCTCCGGTTCCCTCCTACCCGGTGGAAGTTGTCGGCGAAACGCGTGTCGAGGTCGTCCGGCACCCCGTCACTGCCGCGCGCCGCCTGCAGGATCTCTCCCGTCGCCGAGTAGGAGTACGTGAGCGCGTCCGGCCCGTAGTAGGTGACTCCATCCACGGTCAGGCTGCTGCCGGTCGCCTCCAGCGGCGTAAGACCGGAGGCGCCGATGCCGATGTCATAGGGCTCGGACCGGCTGGTCGGGTCCGCTTGCGAGAACTGCGCACTCACGTTCACGAACCCGCCGTTCCCGAGCGGGAACCCCATGTTGCCTTCCACCGTCGCTTCGTCCCCGTCCCCCTCCGCGTAGCTCCCCATGCGGGCGCGCAGGTCGAAGCCCGCGTCGTCCGTCTTGAGCTTGAAGTTGAGCACGCCGGCGATGGCGTCCGAGCCATACTGGGCAGCGGCCCCGTCGCGAAGCACCTCCACACCGTCGATCGCGATGGACGGGAGGCTGCCCACGTCCACGCCATGGGCGCCGAAGCCGCCGAGTTGCATCAGCGCCGCGCGGTGCCGGCGCTTGCCTTCCACCAGCACCAGCAGGTGGTGGGAGTCGAGCCCTCGGAGGTGGACCGGGCGAATGAACGAGGCGCCGTCCGAAATCGGCTGCCGGCGCACGTTGAACGACGGGACGATGGCGTTCA
>JAPPHP010000207.1 GCA_028821035.1 Gammaproteobacteria bacterium
CCGTCCGTCGGCACCCACTCGACGAAGGGCATCGCCGGCAGGCGCCGTTCGTCGATGCGGGCGGCGATCAGGGTACGGCTGTCGGGGGACCAGGCCGTCATGTACGGCGGCAGCGGCCAGTCCGTCTTCCTGCGCGGGACGGTGATCAGCGTGGTGTCGGGCCACTTGCCGTAGGAGAGCCCGGGCGATCCGTCGGTGGTCAGCGGCCGTTCCTCGCCGGTCTCGAGGTCGACGGCGTGGAGATTGTCGTCCCGCGCGAGGACGGCGGTACGGCCGTCGGGGGAGACCAACCGGTCTGCCGGGGCGGCATCGGCAGGTGCCAGGGTGCAGGAGACGGGTTGCAGCGTGCAGGTCACGCGCTGTGCCTCCGCTCCAACGCCCACGTGGGCTTCCAGGCTCGACAGGTCGTCAGCGAGGGTCAGCGTACCTGGTGCGAGGCTCGTCGCGTCAACCGGGTTTTCAAGATCGAGCGCATCGCCGATAGCGACCGCCAGCGCATCGTGATCGAAAGCCCTGGACTTCTCACCGTTCGCGGCGTCGAAGACGACGTACTCATGCCCCGCCTCCGTATCCCGCCGGTACCAGAAGCGGCCCGTATCCCCCAGCCAGTGCGGTTCGACGCGGGCGTTCTTCACCAGGCCGGCCACGTTGCCTTCGAGTAACGCGGCGGCCGCGGCGTAGTCGGCCGCCGTCAGCGGCCCGGCTTCGGACCGGCCGCCATCGGCCGGGTCGGGCGGAGCGCATCCCGTGACCCAGAGCATGCAGAGTCCAACGAGCAGAATTCGGAAGGAGGGTCGTGCGTACACGGGGCGAATCTCCCTTGGCTCAGGCAACGGCGACTTTGACGCCGTGGTCCGCCATTCGGTTCTCGAGGTCGGATGCCAGGTAGCTTGCGGCGTCGCCGTTGCCTTTCAGATGCGCGTCCATATGGCCAAGGAGCAACGCCTGCATGACGGCGTGCGCCTTGTCCGTCGCCAGCATGTCCTCGTGACGGCCGACCGTCCGCAGCATGACCTCGACATCGATGCCGGGTGTGAATGCGCCCTCCACCCTGAGCTGTTCGACGAAGGCGTCATGCCGCTCCTCGCAATGCTCGACGAACTGGAAGTGACCGATGTTGTGAATCTCGACCATCCGCCTGGGTTCCGGCAGGTCGTGAAACAGGGCGCGCATCGCGTCGATCAGGACCAGCGCGTCCCGGTCGCCGGCGACCAGCAGGGTGGGAACCGGCCTGGGCCACGCATCCAGGTTGAGCACGGCCCTGTTGTCCGCCATCCCCGGGGAGAGCGGGCTGTCGCCAAGACCGGGCGTCAGGGGGACCGCCGCGGAAAAGCGATCGTCCTCCTGCAACATCATCAACGTCGTCCAGCCGCCAAAGCTGACCCCCGTGAGGCCGATTCTCTCGGCGTCGAACCTGATCCCGTCGCCGGCAGCTCCGGCGAGCAGCCGGTCCGTCACGAACCGAACGTCCCTTGGCCGCGTTTCCCGCAGGGGCGCCAGGTCGTACTGGTCTCCGGGGTCTACGATCTTGTTGTCGCCCGGGTGATCGGCGGCGGCGACGACGTAACCGTGGTTCGCGAGGTGGGTGGCCAGAAACCCGGCGCTGAAGCGGGAGTCGGTGGCGCCGTGGGAATAGATGACGAGCGGAAACACGTCATCCCCCTTCGGCGTCGCATTGCGGACCGCGGCCTGACGCCTCGGTCGCCAGGGATTCGGTGGGTCGAAGGAAATCACGTCCTGGGTGTCGGCCGCGAGATCTTGCCCGTGGTACTGCTCCGTCGCGGGGAACCAGATCTCCAGGGGAATACCTCGTCCGTCGTCGTCCAGGTCGACGTGTCTGACGCCGACCGGGAAGTCGCCCCGCGGAAATGGGTCGTATGGCATGGCTTCGCTCCTCGCGCCCCAGCATTCAGACGCAGCTTGGGACGCTCCCCACAGCGTGGCTGACGCTGGGTGCTGTGGTGGCGGCGAGTCGTCGCGTCCCTTACGGTACCGGCTTGGCATGCGGGTAGCAGGGGACGGCAATGACCCTGAGCCGAGAGGACATCGAAGCGTTCCACGCGGACGGGGCCATCGCCTTGCGCCGCGTGGTGAGCACGGAGTGGCAGCGTGTCCTGGCCGACGCCATCGAGGACGACATCGCGAACCCGGGGTCCTTCTACCACGGCTACGAGCCTGAAGACGGACAAGGCCGCTTTCACGGGAACCTGCGCATCTGGGAGTTCCACGACGGCTTCCGCCGCTTCTGCTTCGAGTCGCCGCTGCCGCGCATGGCCGCGGAGATACTCGGCTGCCGCCGGATCAACCTCCTCTACGACCAGCTATTCGTGAAGGAGCCGGGCACCCTCAATCGCACCCGCTGGCACAACGACCAGCCCTACTGGCCCGTCGACGGGCACCAGATCCTGTCGTTCTGGGTGGCCCTCGATCCCACGTCCGCAGGTACTGGCGCCGTGGAGTTCGTGCGCGGGTCCCATCGCTGGGGACGGTTCTTCCAGCCCGAGGTCTTCGGGCGCACCGTCCTCGACGGCTACGAGAGCAACCCGGACTACGAACCGGCGCCCGACGTCGAGTCAGCGCGGGCCGACTACGACATCTTCAGCTTCGACCTCGAACCCGGCGACGTCTACGCCTTTCATGCGCTCGTGCTGCACGGCGCCGGCGGCAACGCGAGCGAACGGGTGCGTCGGCGCGGCTACGCGGTCCGGTACACGGGCAACGACGTCACCTACTCGACCCGGCCGGGCACGAACCGAGACTTGCGCAACAGCTTGTTGCTGGACGGCGACCCGCTGGACAGCGCGCAGTATCCGCTGGTCTGGCAAGCCGAGGGCGGGCCCTAGCGATACCACGAATTGCCCATAGCGGTCTCCAGCCGAGAGCGCCACTCTCCCAGCGCTCCCCGCTGCTCGACGATTTCGGCAAAGTCCGGCGTCACACGCTCGCTCGATCCAGTACACAGCTGCCCATAGATCGCGAAGTCGGCGATGCTTGGTTTGTCCGAGCAAAAGAACGGGTTTCGGGTCAAGAGCACTACCAGATCGTCAAGCCGCATTCCCAGTTCGCGGACCAGCATCTCGTATGGCAGGCGACCCATTCCTTGTGCTCTGGGTTGCCTGCCGACCAGACGACGAAGTATGGGCTTTGCGAACATCCGTAGCGGTGCAGGTACGAACCGGGCGTTCTGGGCAATCGTGCGCTGTTCGTTCTTCTCGTGCCATCGGAACGCCTGCACGCACCAATACAGGGATTCATCGGCCCAGTCTTCCAGGATGCGTTGCTTAGCAGCGACCGTCGGGTCGCTCGAGACAAGTGGTTTGTCCGGGTGAATCTCGTCGAATCGCCGCAAGATCAACGTCGAGTCGTAGACCGCTTCACCGTCGAAAAGAGCAACCGGCACCTTACCCGTCGTTGCGTTGTATCTGCCAAGCTCCCTGATGCTCACGTACTCGTCATGATCGTAAGCGAACCCTTTGTAGTCCGCGGCTGCCAGAGTCTTCACGACGAATGGAGAAACGGCAGGTCCTACTATTTTGGTCTCGCTCATCGCTCACCCTGTCCTTCGAGCTACCTCCAGACCTGACCGAACACCCGCAGGAAGTTCCCGCCCAGGATGCCGCGTATCTGATCGTCGGTGTAGCCGTGACCGACCATCAGCTCGGTCAGGGGCGCGATCACCGACGGGCCGGCGATGGCCAGGCGGTTCATCGGCGGATACTGCTCCTCGCCGTAGAGTTCCGTGTACTGCGGGACGACGTTCTCCACCGGCAGCGGCTCATCCATGAGGGGGACGTGGTCGAGGCCGAGCCCCACGTGCCGGTCGCCCACCAGTTCGGCGACGTAGTCGACATGGCGGAACATCTGCTCCGCCGAGGGGTCGTACAACGCCTCCGACAGGAACAGCGAGACGCCGTTGATACCGATCACGCCCCCGGTGGCCGCCGCCGCGCGGATCTGGGTGTCGCTGATGTTGCGTTCGTGATCGCGCAACGCCCGCGCCGAGGAGTGGGAGAAGATCACCGGCGCCGTCGAGTGTTCGCACATCTCGAGCGTCGAGCGCTCCGACATGTGGCTGCCGTCGCAGACCATGCCGACGCGGTTCATTTCGGCGACGAGGGCGCGGCCGAAGTTCGACAGCCCCGGGTTGTCGTGGTCGTGGCTGCCCCCGGAGGCCAGGTTCTTGTCGTTGTAGGCGAGCAGCATGTGCCCGACGCCGAGGCCGTACAGCACCTCCACCAGGTTGATGTCTCCTTCCAGCGGGGTCGATCCCTGGAAGTTGAAGTTGACCCCGAGCTTGCCCTCGGCCTTGGCGCGGGCCACGTCCGCGACGTTGTGCACGAAGACGTACTCGTCCGGGCGTTCGAGGATGTAGCGCCGGTTCGCCGCGAGCACGTGCAGCATCTGGCCGGTGGTCTTGGTGAAGTCGGACCCGGCCGTCATGGACAGCCAGGTGACGTTCGCCTTCTTGTACTTGGCGATCCAGGTGTCGTAGCCCACCGGCTGCATCGAGATCGCATGAATGGGCGAGTTGGCGCCCGTCATGTCGAGGATCGGGCTTTCGGCCAGCAGCTTCAGCGTCCGTTCGGACAGGGCAGGGCCGGACGCGGCGGCCCACACCGGGACCGCCTGCGGCAGCAGGGCCATGCCCGCCGCTGTCTGGAGGAGTCGCCTTCGATTCACCCCGCGTGCCTCAGCCTCTCGGCAGGTGCGGCCCGTACAGGTAGAGGAGCGCATCGTTGATGGCCGGGGCGAGGATCGTCGTATGCGTGTGGCCCGGGTACATCTTCGATGCGAATGTGAGCTGGTCGTTGGGCGTCGAGTGGAGCACGCTCACGAGGCTGTTGTAGTTACGTCCCATGTCCTCGTAGAACGACACGCCGCCGTTGGCTTCCATGGCGCCGAACGAGAGGTACATCTTGGTGTCGTGCACCAGCTCGCCCTCGAGCAGCTCCCGCACCTCCCCGAGGTAGTCGACGCCGGTGGTGAACAGCCCCGGACTGCCCAGGAAGTACTTGTCGAACAGCTTCGACTGGCGGCGGAACGCGTGAAACGTGAACGTGCCGCCGTAGGAGTCGCCCAAGATCCCGGCGGGCCGGTCGCTCACGTTGTAGCGTGCGCGAATGAGCGGATCCAGCTCTTCTTCCAGGAAGCGCAGGAAGTTGTCCGCGCCACCGATGGTCTGCTCCGGCGGCAACTCCCCGGGTTGCAGGGGCGTCGCCAGGTCCGTGTGCGTGTAGTCCCGGGTGCGCGCGTTGGGCTGGTCCTCCGGGTAGTCGACGCCCACCATCACCAGGGGCGGGAAGCCGGGCTTGACCAGGTCCACGAGCTGCAGTCGGGCGATGAACGCCGCGATCGCGAGGGCCCAAGAACCGTCCAGCACGTAGACGATGTCCAGCGGGGGGAGTTCGCCGGTCCTGCCGAGGAGTTCCAGCATCTGCGCATCGGGTTCCGAGACGCCGACCGCCAGGCGGTCGCCGACCGCTTCGGAGTCGATGACGAAGCTCTCCGATCCGCGCAGCGGCCAAGGCGCGTTCGAGGCCGTGACGTTGGGGGCGTCGGCGGCCCGTGCGTCCAAAGCTCCGGGAATGGACGTAGCCGCGGCGAGCGTTGCCGCCCCGGACAGGAAATGTCTGCGTTGCATGGTGGTCTTCCGATCGTCGCCAACGATTTGGCGGTCCGCTTGCCAAGGACGCAGCGGATCAGGCCCGTCCTCAGTACGGTAACCGCAAGCCGGGAGGCTTAGCTCATGTCCACCCGTCTCGAGAAACTGCTCGCCGAGGCGATCGTCTGGGACAACCACGCCTGCATGCCGGTGCGGGCCGGCGACGTCTCGTTCCTCGACGACCTCGAACGGCATCGGCGGAGCGGCGTCTCGTTCGTGAGCCTGAACGTCTCCTTCGACCACTTCCCCTGGCACTTCGGGTTCAAGATGCTGGCCACGTTCCGGAGCTGGATCAAGCGGCACCCGGAACGGTACCTGCTGGTCGACCGGGTGAGCGACGTGCATCGCGCGAAGCGCGAGGGCAAGCTCGGCGTCGCCTTCGACCTCGAGGGCGCCGTGGCCGTCGATGACCTGCCGGAACTGGTCGAGCCCTATGCCGCGCTCGGCGTGAAGTGGATGCTGATCGCCTACAACCGCAACAACCGCGTCGGCGGCGGGTGTCAGGACGACGACTGCGGCCTCACCGACTTCGGGCGGCGCGTGATCGACGAGATGGCAAGGGTGGGCATGGTGCTCTGCTGCAGTCACACCGGCTACCGCACGGCGCGGGAGGCGATCGAGTACTCGACGAACCCGGTGATCTTCTCCCATTCCAACCCGCGGGCCCTCTGGGACCACGAGCGCAACATCCCCGACGACCTGATCGAGGCGTGCGCCGCGAGCGGTGGGGTCGTCAACGTCAACGGCATCGGCTTCTTCATGGGCGACAACGACAACTCGACCGACGCCATCGTGCGCCACATCGACTACGTCGCGGACCTCGTTGGCTCGGAACACGTCGGGCTCGGGCTCGATTTCGTGTTCGACGCCTCGGAACTCGACGACCTGATCGCGGCCGACCCGGAGCTGTTCCCGCCGGAGAAGGGCTATCGAAGCGGGCTGCGCATGGTGGAGCCGGAGCGCATACCCGAGATCGCGGAGCGGCTCCTGACACAGGGTTGGGACGACAGCGCGCTGCGCGGGCTGCTCGGCGGCAACAACCTGCGCGTTGCGGAGCAGGTTTGGCGCTGACGCTATCTGGATAGGAGGATTCCGATGAAGCGAACGAAGCGATGGTCCTGGGCCTGGGCACTGCTGCTCGGCATGACGGCAGGCCCGGCGATGGCCGAGGCGGGGCAGGCGGTCGCCCACGACGGCTCCCCGATCTACTTCGAAGTGCACGGCGGTGGGGAGAAGTTCCTGTTCCTCGGACCGGGCACCGCGGCGGCGCGCGCGCTGCCGGCCTTGCCGGGACAGGAAATGATGCCCGAAGTCTTTCGCGAAGCCCTTGGGCAGGCGAAGCAGGCGTACATCGATGCCCTCGGTTCGAAGTACCGACTGATCTTCATCGAGTACCCCGGGATCGAGCCGAAGCTATACACCCTGACCCCCGCCGCCGTCGCGCGCGACTACCTGGCGATCGCGGATGCGGCCGGCGCCCGGGAGTTCGCCTACGCGGGGTTCTCGTGGGGGTGCGTCACCGGCCTGCAGTTGGCGTTGCGCACCGATCGGTTGACGGCGCTGGTCTGCGGGGGCTTCCCGGTGATGGACGGCGTCTACGAGGACATGCTCGAGACCGCGCGCACGATGACCGAGGGTACGGGCACCCTCTATGGCCTCGTGTACGACTCGCCGGAGAACGGCCGCCAGTTCCTGACGTACTACGAGGGCCTGCAAAGCTTCGATGACCGGGCGGTCCAGGGCGCGCTCGTCGTGCCGCGGCTGAACTGGATCGGTGACCAGGACGTCCCCACCCTGAACGGCGAACCCCTGACCCACATGGGCGAGGTGATCATCCGCAACCGTGCGGAACTCGAAGCCGCGGGCTGGGATGTCCAGATCCTTCCCGGCAGGAACCACCTGGACGCCGCCGCGCCGGACGTGCACATCCCGGTCATCGACGAGTGGCTGTCGGAAGTGTTGCGCTAAGCGGAAAGCAATGATGATTTCACGAATACGAATACCGACCGCGGTTGCCGGCCTGCTTACGTGTTGCATGGCCTGGGCGCAGCAGAACCAGGTCCAGGTCGAGGGCGCCCACTACGCCATGCAGCAGTTGCCGGCGATGCGCTTCCGGGCGGAGGGCTACGACTACGACCACGAAGTCCTGGTCGCGCTGCCGGCCACCTACAACGCGCTGCCCGAGAAGCGCTACCCGGTGCTCTGGGCCATGGACGGCGCGCTCCTGTTCGACATGACGGTTGGCCTGGCGGGCTTCTACGCTGCGGGCAACCGGATCCCGGAGCTGATCGTCGTGGGTGTGGGGCATCCCAGCGAAGAAGGACTGGCGGGGCTCGCCAAGCGGACCGTCGATCTCTTCCCGCCGGGATCGTCGCTTTCGGAACCGGGACCCGCCCTGGACTACTTGCGCGATGAGATGTCTGAAGTGGGATTCGAGCCGGACGCCGTGTTTGCCGACGTCAAGGGAGATGCCTTCCTGGCCTTTCTCATCGACCGGCTGCGCCCGCTCTTGGCCGAGAAGTACCGCATGGCGGACGACCACGCCCTGTTCGGGCACTCCGCGGGCGGGGCGTTCACCGGCTACGCGTTGCTGGCGCGTCCCGGGGGCTTCGACCGCTACATCATCGGCAGCGGCACCAACGGGCTCAGCCTGACCATGGAGGCGAACTACGCCGCCGAGCACGACGACCTCCCGGCCCGTGTCTTCGTCGGCGCCGGCGACCTGGAGGCCAACAATCTCCCGATGTCGGCGCAGCGCATCGTCAGCCGCACCGTGCTGTTCGCGGAGAACCTGCTGCTGCGGCGCTATCCGTCGCTGGCGCTCCAGACGCGCCTGTACCGCGACCGGGACCACTTCGACGTGTTGCCGATCATCATCGGCGACGGCCTGAAGTGGGTGTATGCGGATGCCGCCGAGGAACTCGAGCCGCCGCTTTACTGAAGGACGAAGCACGATGACACCTCACACACGATCCGTCGCCGTGGCGGCGATTGCCCTCTGGGCGGTCAGTGGCTGCGCGACGGACAGCGACGAGGCCCGGCAGGATCCCGCCGAGTTCGAGTCCGCGGCGCTGATGGCGCTCGTGACGAACCTGCGCCCGGAGGCCCACTGGATCGGGGACGAAGACCGGTTCTGGATGAAGCAGGAGACCGGCGACGGCGCCCGTTTCGTCGTAGTCGATGCGGCATCCGGGGAGCAGGAGCCCGCATTCGATCACGCCGGCCTCGCGGAGTCGCTTGCCGACGCGGGGCTCGAGGAGGTCGACGCGGACAACCTGCCGATTACCGCGCTCGGGCTGGAGGGCGACGGTCTGCTCGTCACCACGGCGAGCGGCGTGTTCGCCTGCTCTGCGGATGCCACGGAGTGCGCGAAGGACGAATCGCCGCCGCCTTCGTCCGCCGAACGCGCATCGCCGGACGAAACGCGCACGGCCTTCATCCGGGACGCCAACCTCTGGGTCCGCGACCTCGATTCGGGAGAGGGAAAGCAGCTCACCACCGATGGCGAGGACGGTTTCGCCTACGGACACCTCGGTTTCGAACTGAACCGGATCCAGCGCCGCCGGTCCGGCGAATCGGCGCCGATCGTGTCGGTGAACTGGTCTCCGGACGGCCGTTACCTCGCCGCGATGCGGGTGGACCTGCGCGCCGTGCCGGTGCGCTCCTACATCAAGGAGCACCTACCCCCCGACCTGCCCTTCACGGCCATCCACCTCGACCGAGTGCTCGTGCCGGGGGAGAAGACGGCGCCGGCGAGAGAAATCACGGTCATCGACACGGAGACCGGCCGCATCGTCCGAGCGGACGTCGACCCGGCCCGCCTGCAGGACTTCGCGCCGTTTCACTTCTCGTCGAATGTGCTGTGGTGGAGCTCGGACGCCGAACTCTTCTTCGTGACGGCAGACCACGGCGGTCAGACCTATGGCATCGCCGCCATGGACCTCGACACGGGCACCGTGCGCACGCTCGTGGAGGAGAGCGAGACTCACTTCTACGCGTTCTCGGCGCGGGACTACCACCGGCCGAACTTCCACGTCACCGCCGACGGGTCCGAGGCGCTCTGGTACTCCCAGCGCTCCGGCGCCGGGCACCTCTACCTGTACGACGCGCGCACGGGCGAACTCAAGAACCAGGTCACCGAGGGCGGCGTGGTCTTCGACGTCATCCGCGTCGACGACGCCGCGCGGGAGGTCTACTTCACCGCGGGCGGCCGCGAGGACGGCCGCAATCCCTACTTCGCGCACCTGTACCGCGGGTCGTTCGACGG
>JAPPHP010000178.1 GCA_028821035.1 Gammaproteobacteria bacterium
CGAAGATCGTCGACTGGTACATGGACGGCAAGATCAACATCGACGACCTGATCACCCACACCATGCCCCTCGGCGAGATCAACGACGCCTTCGACCTGATGCACGAAGGCAAGTCGATCCGGTCGGTGGTGGTGTATTGAGGGGAGGGGGCGTTGATGAAGGACGAGACCCGACGCGCCGATCGCTCGCCCGAGGCCGTGACCGATGAGACGGGACGCCGGCCGTCCTGTTTCGACGCTGTGTCGATGGGCGAGGTAATCGGCGATCACGACCTGGACAAGGCGCTTGCGCTGGCGGCGCGCCTGGAGGACCAGGAGATCGTGCGCAAGCTGCAGCGCCGTTGAAGCCAGAGGGAGACCGAACATGGAAAGAGACGCGTGGCTGGCCCAGGTCCAGGAGGAGATCCTGGAGCCAGACCTGCCGATCTGCGATCCGCACCACCACCTGTGGGACCACCCGACCAACCGCTACCTGCTCCACGAACTGCTCGCGGACACGGGGAGCGGCCACAACGTGGTCTCCACCGTGTTCATGGAGTGCATGGCGATGTACCGGGCGGACGGCCCGGAAGCCCTGCGGCCGGTGGGCGAGACGGAGTTCGTCAACGGCGTCGCCGCGATGAGCGCGAGTGGTCAGTACGGTGACGGACGCATGTGCGCCTCCATCGTCGGTTTCGTTGACCTGACGCTGCCCGAGGCCGGCGCGGCCCTCGATGCGCACATGGCGGCGAGCCCGCGGTTCCGCGGCATCCGCCACGCGTCGGGATGGGATCCGAGCGAGGAGGTGCGAAACTCGCACACGAACCCTGCGGAGGGGCTCCTGGCGGACGGGGCGTTCCGCACCGGCTTCGCGGAACTCGGCAAGCGCGGCCTGACCTTCGACGCCTGGATGTATCACACGCAGCTTCGCGAACTGACGGCGCTGGCGCGAGCGTTCCCCGACCAGCCGATCGTCCTCGACCACTTCGGCGGTCCCCTCGGCATCGGTCCCTACGCGGGGCGGCGGGAAGAGATCTTCGCGGCGTGGAAGGACGACGTGGCCGAAGTCGCGCGCTGCGAGAACGTCGTCGCCAAGCTCGGCGGGCTGGTCATGCCCATCAACGGGTTCGGCTTCCACAAGCGCGAGACCCCGGCGACTTCCGACGAAGTCGTCGCGGTGACGCGCGACTACTACCTGCACATGATCGACTGCTTCGGACCGGAGCGGTGCATGTTCGAGAGCAACTTCCCCGTGGACAGGCAGAGCTGCTCGTACCACGTGCTCTACAACTCGTTCAAGAAGATCGCCGCCGGGTGCTCGGCTGCCGAGAAGGCGGCCCTGTTCCACGACACCGCGGTGCGGGTCTATCGGGTGGCGGTGTAGGGGAGGGGCTCGTCCCCTCCCGTCCGGAATTCACCCGCGACGAGCGCGGACCACCGCGCGCGTCGCCACGGTCGAACCAACGGAACAGCAGCCACGCCACCGTCGCCCCGGCGAACTGCGCCACGATGAAGGCCGGCGCGTGCGCCGGGAAGATCCCGGAGAACGTGTCCGTGAACGACCGCGCGACCGTCACGGCGGGGTTGGCGAAGGACGTCGATGCGGTGAACCAGTACCCGGCCGTGATGTAGAGCCCGACCATCGCGGCGACCGCGTTCGGCCGCACCCTGAGCGTTCCGAGGATGGCCGCTAGGAGCCCGAACGTCGCGACGCCCTCCGCCAGCCACTGCCCGCCGCCCGAACGCGTCTTCGACGACGTCTGGAGCAGTTCCATGTCGAACATGGCATGGGCCAGCACGGTGCCCGCGAGCCCGCCCGACACCTGCACCGCGACGTACGCCAGGGCGAGCCCGACCCTGATCTCGCGTCGCAGCGCGAAGACGAACGTCACCGCCGGGTTGAAGTGCGCCCCGGAGACGGGACCGAAGATCGTGATGATGACCACCAGGATGGCCCCGGTCGCGACCGTGTTGCCGAGCAGCGCGATCGCGTCGTTGCCGTCCGCCAGCGTCTCTCCCATGATCCCGGAGCCGACGACCGTCGCGAGCAGGAGCAGCGTGCCGACGAACTCGGCGGCGAGTCTTGGGGGCGTGTCCACTCAGGCGCCGGGTCGGGACACCGCCTCGGGGCGGGTTGGAAAGGTCGCGAGCATCGCCGAAGGATACCCGTTGGGTGTTGCGGTTTGACTACTGCGGTGGCGGCTCAGGCGTGGTTGACATGTGATACGCATGTTTTCATGCTGTCCGCATGAGCAAGATGATCCAGATACGCAACGTCCCCGAAGGCATACACCGACAGCTCAAGGCACGCGCGGCGCTCGAGGGCATGTCGATGTCGCTCTACATCCTGCACGAGATGGAAAAGGCGCTCGGGCGGGCGAGGCGTCAGGACGTGCTTGAGGCGATTGCGCGCCGACCGAAGGTCATTCTCGATCCGCCTCCCGCCGACGTTATTCGGGAAGGACGGGAGGAGCGGGGGCCATGACGTGGTAGTGGATGCGTCGATCGCCGTCGAGCTTCTGCTGAACACGGCTCGGGGAGAACGGTTGGCCGCCAGGCTGGGCGACGGCCTCGAGCCCATCTGCGCGCCGCACCTGATCGATCTCGAGGTCGCGAACGCGTTGCGACGTTACGTCGCCCGGGGGCGATTGTCAGCGGAGTCCGCCGAGGAGGCGCTGGAGCATTGGCGTCGTTTGGACGTCGAACGCCATCCGCACCAGGCGTATCTCAGCCGTATCTGGGAGCTGCGCGACAACGTCAGCAGCTACGACGCGGCGTACGTCGCACTCGCGGAGGCGTTGTCCACCACCCTCGTCACGGGCGATCGCCGACTCGCTGGAGCCCCGGGCACGCGGGCGCGGATAGATTTGCTGTAGACCGCCCGGCGACACGCCGGGCGGGCATGGCGGCCAAAGCGGTATAGTCGTTGTCCCACCTTATGGCGGACTACGTCATCCATGCCCGACATCCAGCACCGCACCGTCCAGACCAACGGCATCGACATGCACATCGCCGAGATGGGCGAAGGCCCGCTCGTGCTGCTCTGCCACGGCTTCCCGGAGTGCTGGTACTCCTGGCGCCACCAGCTCCCGGCGCTGGCGGCGGCGGGCTATCGCGCGGTCGCCCCGGACCAGCGCGGCTACGGCGAGACCGATGCGCCGGAGGACGTCGACGACTACAGCCAGTTACACCTCGTGGGCGACATGGTGGGTCTCGTGGCGGCGCTCGGCGAGGAGCAGGCGGTGATCGTCGGTCACGACTGGGGCGCGCCGGTCGCCTGGAACGCCGCGATGTGGCGCCCGGACGTGTTCCGCGCGGTGGCGGCGCTGTCCGTTCCGGTATCCGACCGGGCACCCGTCCCGCCCACGGCCATGATGAAGGCGACCTTCGGGGAACGCTTCTTCTACATCCTCTACTTCCAGACGCCGGGCGTCGCGGAGCACGAACTGCAGCACGACGCGCGCGCGACCATGCGCAAGTTCCTGTTCGGGGCGTCGGGGAACGCGCCGCGCGGCGTGGGGGTGATGACCGACACGCCGCACCGGTCCGCGTTCATGCTCCCGCAGCTCGAGGACTGCGAAACCCTCCCGGACTGGCTGACGGAGGAGGACCTCGACCACTTCGCCGACACCTTCCGCAAGAGCGGCTTCCGCGGCGGGCTCAACTGGTATCGGAACCTGGACCAGACCTGGGAGCTGTCCGCGCCGTTCCAGGGGCGGAAGATCGAGCAGCCGGCGCTGTTCGTCAGCGGCGACCGGGACCTCATCCAGAACAACCCGGGCTTCGAGGAGCCGATGCGGCAGGTGGCGACGAACCTGGTGGACGTGGTCATCCTCCCGGGGATCGGCCACTGGACCCAGCAGGAGGCGCCGGAGAAGACGAACGCGGCGCTGATCTCCTTCCTCGACGGCCTCTGATCGGATCCCTCAGTCCCCGGGATACTCGAACGGGGTCCGGTCGGCGAACCGCCCGAGCACGTTCCCCGCGATGCGGGCGATGTCGTTGTCGTAGCCGTTGTGCGACAGCGCGCCCGCGAACGAGATGGAGCCGGTTGCGAAGACGGCGCCGCCGCCCGCCGTCTCGTAGAACAGCATGTCGGCGCGTACGTCCGGGTCGTTCGGGTCCGGTTCGCTGGCCTCGTGCAGCTCCTCGATGACGCGAAGCATGCCGGGGCGGTGGTTCTCGGAACTCGCGATGACGACCGCGTGCCGGGGGGAGCCGAGCGCCGGGTCGTGGCGGTCGATCTCCTCCCCTGCCGCGCCGCCGCCCTGGGTGCCGTAGTCGCCGATCACGTCGAGGCTCTCGACGCCTTCCATGGCGAACGCCACGCGCGGGTCGCGGGCGCCCTCCCGTAGCCGGTAGTACGTCCCGCCGTCGAACCCCTGGGCGGCGAACCCGACCCCGGCCACGTGGTTGGGCGGGCGGCCGAGGCGCCGCCACAGGCCGCCGTACTCGCCGTTGAAGGAGTGGTAGTACTCGCCCGGTTCCGCCATCCACATCCGGGTGCCGCCCTCGGCGCGGCGCACCTCGATGACGGCCGGGTCGTCCGGGTCGAAGGCGATGCGCCAGTAGAACCCGTTGCCGCCCATGTACATGAGCCGTCCACCGTCCCGGAGGTACGCCTCGAGGCCGTCCAGCATGGCGGTCGAGTAGTACTCGGGGTGCGTGCCGGTGATGACCACCGCGTAGTGCGAGAGTAGCGCCGCGCCCTCGCGGTGCAGGTCCTCGTCGGTGACGACGTCGTAGTCCGCCCCGGTCCGTTCGAGCCAGGCGACGAGGTTCGTGTCCGCGTTGAATGACCACATCAGCGTGCGCGGCTTCAGGTTGAGGACCGGCCGCCGTCGGGAGGAGTACATCACGCCGCTGCGGTCACCGTGGTACTCGTACATCGACTTGCCGACCTCGGGACGGGCCAGGAAGTAGGCGTCGCTCGGGGTGCGGTTGCGCGAGAATGACAGGTACTGGTTGGCGTACGCCAGGTACGTGGCGGTGGAGGCCAGGAACAGCACCGGCGCCCGCCGCGCGCCGGGCGCGGGGCGCACGAAGAACACGGCGTGGTCCTCGCTCGTCTCGGTCGTCAGCCGCACCGCGTAGAGGCCGCTCGGGAGGTCGGCGGGCACCTCCCACTCGATGTCCGCCTCCCAACCCGCGTCGGTGATGTCGTCGTCGTGGAAGTGGATGGCGGCGTACTGGGCGGGGTCGTCGTTCCAGTTCTGCGTCGAGCCGTCCCACCGGGCGCCTTTCACGGCGCGCGCGGGGTGCTGGTGGATCGTGGCTTCGAACGTGCCGGTGGTGTCGTGGAGCGTCTGCGCGGCCATGTCCCGGCTGAAGTCCCACGCGGCTACGGTCTGTCCATGCGCCTCGAACCGCGGCGCTTCGATGCGCCCATTGAAACCGGCGATGCCGTCGCGCGCGGCCAGGTACCAGTCGCCCGCGGGAGTAGTCACCGTGAAGGATCCCCGAGCGGAGCATTCGCGGGACTCCGGCTCGGCCGGCGTCAGCCCGCGAGTGGTACACGACAGCACGGTCTCCGTGTCCGTCCCGACGATGCGCACGTGGTGCCAGCGGTCCTTCGAGACCGGTTCGGACAGGCGGATCTCGCCGTCGGCGTGGGTGAGCACGAGATGCCCGTCCACGGTCTCGAGGGCGATCCCGGGCCCCGAGAGAATCGGCTGCCGCGGGCGCTCTGGCGTCGTCGGCATCACCTGGCACTCGAAGGACGCGGCATCAAAGGCGGGCAGTCCGTGCAGGCAGGCATACGAGCCGGGCCGGATCGGCTGTTCACGGGCCGGGTAGTCGCGGTTCAGCGTGGCGTCCAGTTCGTGTTCCAGGAAGCCGGTCCCCCGGGGCCGGTCGTCGCCGCAGACGAGTTGGACCAGTTGCGCCCGAAAGCGGTCGCCGACGTGACACGTGACCATCACCCGCAGCCGGTCCCCGGCGGTGACCGAAAGGGGGTCGACGTAGGAGGCGATGGTCTTGGCATCCATGGGCCAGTCCTGCAGGCGCGCGGCGGCGTCGGGATGATATGGCATTGGTTCTGCGTCCCGATGGACCGGGCGCGGCCGCTCGCATACGCTCGGGTCCCGTCGCGGCCTTCAGAGCGTCTTACAAGAGGAATTCATGCCCAAGACCATTTCCAGCGTGATGAAAATCAACATCCGTGCCCGCTCGAAGGATCGGATCAACCTGCTGCTCAAGGACATGCTCGGTGGTGAACCGGGACCCGATCGCGGCGCCAATACCATTGGCGATTTCGAAGGCGCGTTCATAAACGTCGGAGGCGTGGTCTTCGATGTCATGGTGCCTACGGACCCGGATGGTGGTCTGGCGAAGGTCATCGACAGGCACGGGGAGGGGATCGATTCGATCTGCTTTGCCGTTGAAGACATGGACTACACCAGGAAGGTCTTCGCGGAGCAGGGAATAGAGTTCGCCCGGTATCGAGAGTTCAACGGCAATCGAATCGCCTTCGTCCACCCCAGGGACGCCAGCGGAATCTCGCTGGAATTCATCCAGCAGCCGGACGAAGGAGCCGGGAGACAGGGAGAGCCCTGAGATGCCCGTCGGAAGCACGATTGCCATCACCGGGGCAGGCAGTGGCCTCGGCAAGGCCTGGTCCAGGGGTTTCCTCGCGGATGGGGCCAGCGTGATCGCTGCCGATGTGAACCCGACCGGACTGACGGAACTCGAGGCGCTCGGAGCCGTTCCAATCGTCTGTGACGTCGCCGACGAGGCGGCCGTACAGGCCATGATCGCAGCGGCGGTCGAACACACCGGCCGACTTGACGCGCTATTCAACAATGCAGGGTTCGGGATGAACCGCCCGTTTTCGGAGGTGCCTGCCGGCGAGTTCGAGCGACACGTTGAAGTCCACCTCTACGGCATGATCTACGGCATGCGGCATGCGCTGCCCGTCATGCAACGCCAGGGCAGCGGCCGGATCATCAACACCATCTCCCGTGCTGCCGAGTTCGGGGCGCCGCGGAACGCTGCCTACGCGGCCGCCAAGGCGGGGATGTGGGCGGCAACCCGGTCGGTCTGCCGCGATGTTGTCGAAGAGGACATTCGAATCAACATGCTGATCCCCGGTCCGACCAACACCGCAATCTGGGGGCGTGAAATGCTACACCTGCAGTCACCCGAGGCGACCTACCCAACGGCGAAACTGCTCGCCACCCTGCCGAAAGGGGGTGCTCATGGCGAAGTGTTCTGGGACGAGAAACCCTACCCGATCTTCAAGGGTCTGTACGAGGATGCATGAGTCCGCTGATCCTTGATGGTGATCTGAAAGCGGACCGACCGGTGGAGCGTCGACCCAACATCGTCCTGTTCATGACCGACCAGTTGCGCCGCGACGCGCTCGGGTGCTACGGGAACGCGATCTGCAGGACACCGCACCTCGATGGGGTCGCGGAACGAGGCGTCCGGTTCGACCAGGCGTACACGGTCTCGCCCGTGTGCTCGCCCGCCCGCGCGTCGATCATGACGGGCCTCTATCCGCACAACCACGGCGTGATGCTGAACACGCACATCGCGCCGGCGTGGAGCCCGGGACTGTCCCCGGACACCCCGACCTTCTCGAAGATCCTGGCGGACGCCGGCTACGCCCTTGACTACGTGGGCAAGTGGCACGTCCACGCGGACCTCGGCCCGTGCGACTTCGGCTTCGACCGGCACGAGGAGTGTCCCCGACGGCAGCGGCCCGTCCCGGGGACGGAGTCCTTCATCGACTTCGGCGACGGCAACCGGCAACTCGCGGCCGCGGTGGACGCCACGGACGCGGACGAGACGCCGCCGGCCGTGCTGACGCGCACGGCGATCCGGATGATGCGGGAGCGCGCCCGGGAGGCGAGGCCGGTCTTCCTGCGCATCGACCTCCTCGAACCGCACTTCGCCTGCGTGCCGCCCGAGCCATACGGGTCCATGTATGCGCCGGAGGACATACCGCCATGGCCCAACTTCCGTGACGATCTCGCGGACAAGCCAGTGGGACATCTCCGCAAGCTCCGCGAGTGGAATCTCGAGGGCCGCGGGTGGGACTGGTGGAGCCGGGTGGTGGCGGCCTACTACGGCGATGTCTCACACATCGACGACCGCGTGGGAGAAATCCTGGCCGCGATCGACGAAATCGGCATCGCGGACGACACCGTCTTCGTGTTCTCCACGGACCATGGCGACGCGCTCGGCAGCCACGGTCACTTCGAGAAGGCGGGGACGATGTACGACGAGATCTTCCGTATCCCGCTGCTCGTACAGGGTCCGCCGGACCTGGTGCAGCCCGCGCAGGTCGGCGAGTTCGCCCGGTCGATGGAGCTGATGCCGACCTTCGTCGAATGGGCGGGGGCCGAGATCCCGGACGGCCTCGACGGACGCAGCCTCGCACCGCTCGTTCGGGGGAAGCGAGTCGAGGACTAGCCGGATGCGGTGTACTGCGAGCATCACGGCGAGGTGTGGGGCTACCAGTCACAGCGCATGGTGCGCACGCGGCGCTGGAAGTACGCCTACGACCCGCATTCCACCGACGAACTCTACGACCTGGAGAACGACCCTGGAGAACTGGTCAACCGGGTCGGGGATCCGGCCTGCCGGGATGTCCTGCTCGAGATGCAGGCCCGGCTCCTGGGCTGGAACGACGCCACGGGCGACATCTTCCAGTGGCGCTGGGTGCGCTGGAACCTGCCGGAACCGCTGTCCCCGGAGGCGGCGGCGCGGGAAGCGACGCTGACCCGGTGAAGATCGTCCTGAGCCGGAAGGGGCTCGACAGCGCCGCCGGCGGCATTCCGGGCCCGCTGGTCGACGGGCGGCCGCTGTCGGTGCCGATTCCCGCGAACGGTACGCCGTCGGGGTGCCGGTACGGCGATCTCGCGAGTCCCATCCCGGGCATCGTGGAACGTCTCGGCAAGGGCATGAGCCGCCGCAGGCTCTGCCACCTGGACCCGGACATCGACGCATCCGTCCTCCGGGCGCCGCGTCCCCGGGGCTGGCGCGGAAGCTTGGGCCAAGTCGGGGCCGCGCAGTCGCACCTGGCCGCACAGGGGGTCGGGCGAGGCGACCTCTTCGTGTTCTGGGGGCTGTTCCGCAAGGTCGAGCGCGTCTCCCGCGCGTGGCGTTTCGCCGGGCGGCCGGAACACCGCATCTTCGGTTGGCTGCAGGTCGATGCGGTGCTCGCGGTGGGCGAGGAGTGGCAGGAGGCGCTGCGGCGCCTACCATGGCTGGAGGGCCATCCGCACCTGCACGCGGGATGGGGTGCAAGCAACACGGTCTACGTTGCGTCGGACGCGTTGCGGCTCGACGGGTCGGACTCCGGCCTGGCTGGTTTCGGACGTCTGCGGCGAGGGCGGCGCCTTAGCACTGCGGACAGTCGCGGTGTCTCCACCTGGAACGTGCCCGCCTGGCTCGATCCCTCGCGCGGGGGCACCGGCATGACCTACCATCCACCTGCGCGGTGGCTGGGGGACGGCACGCTGCGCGCGGCGCCGCGGGGTCAGGAGTTCGTGGCGCATGTGGGTACGCGCAGGGACGCGCTGGAATGGCTCGAAACCTTGATTGGCGGGGACGCGACCGGGGACTGACCCGTAGACGCGGCCGGCCGCCCGTCGGCGGAGTACTGTTCCCGCTCGCCGCCGGGACCCTGTTTCTGCTCGGGGTGGCCGCGTGGCGTTTGCGCCCGCGAAGTGGACCGGCCCACCTCGCTCTCCTGCCTTCGGCGGCGCTGGTGGTGGCCGCGTGCCTCTACCTCGTCGCCTGGACCGGGAGCCTGATCGCCGGGGGAAGCGACGTGCCTTCGTTGCCTTGGGGCGATCTGGTCCCGGGTGTCGACGCGAGCCCGCTTCTCCCGGTGCAGCTCGCTGTAGTCGCCCTGGCGGGCGCCTTCGTCACGCGGCTCGACCCGGTCGTTGGCGCGGGGGCCCTCGGTGGCGTCGTTGCGGGG
>JAPPHP010000223.1 GCA_028821035.1 Gammaproteobacteria bacterium
CCCCCCCCGCTAAAACACCCCCGTTACCCCGCGCCACGGCGCCTGCTGGTTGCTCTACCCCTGCTGGAGCAGCGCGCCGAGAGCCGGCGAGCCGACGGGCAGCCCGAACCCCAGGAAATCGAGGGCGGTGAGCGTGGTCACGGCGCCGCAGAGGATGAACGGCAGGAACGTGAGGGCCGCGACGGTGGCGTTCGGGAGCACGTGGCGGCGCATGATCGTGAAGCTCGAGACGCCGAGGCTGCGCGCGGCGCGCACGTAGTCGAAGTTGCGGGCGCGCAGGAACTCGGCGCGGACGACGGAGACGAGCGTCATCCAGCTGAAGGCGATCAGGATGGCCAGCAGCAGGAACACGTGCGGTTCGAAGATGCTCGCGAGGATGATGAGGACGAGCAGGATGGGCAGCCCCGCCCAGATCTCGACGACCCGTTGTCCGGCGAGATCGATGGCGCCCCCGAAGTACCCCTGCACGGCGCCCACCGTGACGCCGATGATCGACGCGAAGAACGTGAGGGCGATGCCGAACGAGACGGACAGCCGGAAACCGTAGATGAGCCGGGCCAGCACGTCCTTCGCCCCGTCGTCGGTGCCGAGCCAGTGGCGCGCCGACGGTGACGCGGGCGCCCCGGAGTCGATGTAGAGATCGATGGTGTCGTAGCTGTACGGGATCGGCGGGTGGAGGGCCCAGCCGCCCTTGCGTGCGATCAGGTCCTGCACGTAGGGATCCGTGTAGTCCGCCTCGATGGGCAGCGTGCCCCCGATTTCGACCTCGGTGACGAGGGTGAACGCCGGGAAGTGCAGCGTCCCGTCGACGTAGAGCAGGATGGGCTTGTCGTTGGCGATTACCTCCGCGACGAGCGACGCGCCGAACAGGACCGCGAACACCCACAGGGAGTACCACCCCCGGCGGTTGCGCTTGAAGTTGGCCCAGCGGCGGCGTCCGAGGGGGCTCATTCCCGCGTCTCGAAGTCGATGCGGGGATCGACCAGTACGTAGGTCAGGTCGCCCACCAGGTGCATGACGAGCCCGATGAGGCTGAACACGAACACCGTCGCGAAGAGGATCGGGTAGTCGCGCTTCACCACCGCCTCGTAGGAGAGGAGCCCGATGCCGTCCAGGGAGAAGATCACCTCGATCAGCAGCGATCCCGTGAAGAGGATCCCGACGAACGCCGCGGGGAAGCCCGCGATCACGATGAGCATGGCGTTGCGGAACACGTGGCCGTAGAGCACGCGTTTCTCGGCGAGGCCCTTGGCCCGGGCAGTCAGCACGAACTGCTTGCCGATCTCCTCGAGGAAGGAGTTCTTCGTCAGCATCGTCAGCGTCGCGAACCCGCCGATCGTGAGCGAGACGATCGGCAACGTCAGGTGCCAGAAGTAGTCCGCGATGCGGTCCGGCCAGGAGAGCTGGGCCCAGTTGTCCGAGACGAGTCCCCGCAGGGGGAAGACGTCGAAGTAGTTGCCGCCGGCGAAGACGACGATCAGCAGGATCGCGAACAGGAATCCGGGGACGGCGTAGCCGACGAAGATCACCGTGCTCGTCCAGATGTCGAAGCGCGTGCCGTCGCGTACCGCCTTGGCGATGCCGAGGGGGATGGAGATGCCGTAGATGAGCAGCAGCGACCAGAGGCCCAGCGAGATCGAGACCGGCAGCCGCTCGATCACCAGGTCCACCACCGGGCGGTCCTGGAAGTAGCTCGTCCCGAACTCGAAGCGGATGTAGTTCCACACCATGGTGAGGAACCGCTCGTGTGCCGGCTTGTCGAAGCCGAACTGGCGCTCGAGGTCGGCGAGCAGTTCGGGGTCGAGGCCGTAGCTTGCCGCGGTGCTGTCCATGGCCGTGGTCTGCAACGCCGCCGTCTCGCCGCCGCCGCTGATGCCGGCCGTGGCCGACATCTGTCCCGCCGTGACGCTGGCGATGATCTGCTCGACGGGGCCCCCGGGCGCGAACTGCACGATGACGAAGTTGATGAGGACGATGCCGAGCAGCGTCGGGACGATCAGCGCGATACGGCGGAGGATGTAGCGGCCCATGTCAGTCCCCCAGCCGCGCGATTCCGTCGGCGACGTGGTGCGCCTTCTCCTCGTCCCACCACCAGTTCTCGATGAACTGCGGGCGCAACAGGGGACCGCTCTCCGGGATGCCGAACTTGTCCCAGTAGACGAGGCGGAAGCCGGGCTGCGCCATGGCGGGGACGAAGTAGAAGCGCCACAGCAGCACGCGGTCGAACGCGCGGGTGGCCGCGTAGAACTCGCGCGCGTTCTCGGCGGACTGCACCTGCCTGATGAGCGCGTCCAGCACGGGGTCGCGGATGTTCGGCCAGTTGAGGCTGAAGTCCGCGTCCGCCGCCGCGCTCCCGAAGCGGGACTCGAGTTCGAAACCCGGCGTGTTGGCCGGGATGTACACCTGCACGCCGGAGTCGAACGCGCCGGTGCGCATGCGGTACAGCCAGTTGGAGTTCTCGGGAGCGCGCCCGGTGGTCTCGATGCCGACGCGGTTCAGCGCATGGAGGTAGGGCATGTACGCCCGCAACGTGGTGGCAGCGACGAAGACGAAGTCGACGGTGAAGGGTTCGCCGGTCTCGACGTTGCGCATCACGCCGTCGTCGATGACCCAGCCGGCCTCGCGGAAGAGCGCGATGGCCCGTTCCGTGTTGTCCCGGTTGTAGCCGAAACCGGTGGACGGCGGCGCCCGGAAGGGCTGCGTGAACAGGCGCGCCGGCAACTGTTCGCGAAAGGGCTCGAGGAGCTCGAGTTCGTCCTCGGAAGGGAGTCCCGACTGGGCCATCTTCGAGTTGTGGAAGAAGCTGTGGCCGTGGTCGTAGAAGCCGAACAGGATCACGCGGTTGATGTACGGGAAGTCGTACAGCAGCCAGAGCGCCTCGCGCACGCGGGCGTCCTGGAAACGCTCCCGGTCCATGTTCCAGAAGGTGGGCCACCACAGCCCCCACGGGCGCGTGATGTAGAGGAGCTCGCGCTTGAAGAGCCCTGCCCGGACGGCCGGGAAGTCGTACTGGGTCGCCCAGTTCTTGGACACGGTCTCCTGTCGCACATCGATGATGTCCGCCTTGTGGGCCTCCAGCATGATGTGCTCGTCGCGAAAGTAGTCGTACTTGACCCGGTCGAAGTTGAAACGGCCCCTCATGGTCGGGAGGTCCGCGCCCCAGTAGTCTTCGACGCGCTCGTAGGTGATCGAGCGGCCGAAATCGAACTCCACTACGCGGTAGGGCCCGCTGCCGAGCGGCGGCTCCACCGTTGTCTTCGAGATGTCCCGTTCGGCCCAGTAGTGCTCGGGAAAGATGCGGAACGAGGCGTAGACGAAAGGCAGCAGGGGATTGCGGCGCCGGCCCTCCCGGGTGACGAACCGCACCTCGTGCTCGGAGACGACCTCGACCCGGTCCAGGTCGAGCAGCGCGGACTTGTAGTAGACGGCGCTGTGTTCCTGCATCGCCCCGAAGGTGAACACGATGTCCCGCGCCGTGAGCGGGGTCCCGTCGTGCCAGCGGGCGTTCTCGTTCAGGCGGAACTGCACCCAGCGGTAATCGGGATCGACGGCGATGCCGGTTGCCAGCCGGCCGTACCAGCTCGCCGGCTCGTCGAGGGACTCCTCCATCAGGCGGTCGTGCAGGAGGTCGTCGAGGCCCTCCGCGTCGCGCCCCTTCTCGGTGACGTAGTTGAAGTTGTCGAAGGTGCCCATCTGCGGGAGGCGCAGGGCGCCGCCCTTGGGAGCGTCGGGATTGACGAAGTCGAAGTGGGTGAACCCGGGTGCGTACTTCAGCGGCTCGATGTAGGAGAGCCCGTGACGGTACTCGACGGCATGCGCCGCCGCGCCGAGGAGTACGGCGAGAAGGACCGCGCTACGCCGGGATGTCGTCATCGCGTCCGATGCTACCACCGGCCCCCGAGGGAACGAGTAGAATGCGCGCGTCCTCCGACCGGTCCTCCCGATGCTTCCCTTTCCGCTCCTCCTGCGGGCGTTGACCGTCTGCGCCGTGCTCGTTCCCGCCGCGGAAGCGACCGGCGCGGAAACGCCGGCGTCCACCGTGCCGGGCGAAGCGGCGTACCAGGCGCGGTGCGCGGCCTGTCACACCGGCCAGGGCAAGGACATGGGGCCGACGCTCGATGCCATGCGGCGGATGAGCTACGCCCAGATACGCTTCGCGGTCACGCGGGGCAAGATGCGCGAACATGCGCGCGGCCTCGGCCGCGAGGAGTTCGGAGCGCTGGTCGCGTTCGTCGCGGGAGACTCCGGCGCCCAGGCCGAGGAGGCTCCCCTGTGCGCCCGGCGGGCGATCGCCCTCGAGGCGTCGGTCCCGGGCTGGGGGTTCGGTCCGGCCAACACGCGCTTCCAGGGAGACACCGCGATCGACGTCGGGAACGTGGCGAGTCTCGAACTCGCCTGGGCCTTCGGCCTGCCCGACGTCGCCGAGGGGCGCTCCCACCCGGTCGTCACGTCCGACACCGTGTTCGTGGCGGCCGTCAGCGGCTACGTCTTCGCGCTCGACCGGGAGACTGGCTGCACCAAGTGGCGCCACACCGCCGGTACGCCGGTGCGCACGCCGCTGTCCCTCGGCCGGGCCGGACCGCGTGACGCACTCTTCTTCGGGGATGTCAGCAGCACGGTGCACGCGGTGGACGCGCTGACCGGTGCGCCGATCTGGACACGCAAGGTCGGCCTCTTCGACGCGTCCGTGCTCACCGGGGGCATAGCGCAGTACGAGGGGACGCTGTTCGTGCCGGTCTCCGCGTTCGGCGTCGCGCTGGCCCAGAACCCCGAGTACGAATGCTGCAAGAGCCACGGGGCCGTGCAGGCGCTCGATGCGGCGACGGGGGAGATCCGGTGGACGACGCGCATGACGCCGCCGGCGGAGAAGACCTACCTGAGCGACGCGGGGACGCAGATGTGGGGGCCGTCGGGCGCGGCGGTCTGGACCACGCCGACGGTGGATGCGGAACGCCGGCGGATCTACATCGGGACGGGAGAGAACACGTCGACGCCCGCGACTGAGCTGTCGGACGCCATCGTCGCCCTCGACATGGAGACCGGCGAGATCGCGTGGAGCTTCCAGGCCACGGCGGGGGACGCCTTCAACATGGCCTGCGGCTTCCGCAGGGGACCGAGCTGCCCGAAGGAGGACGGACCGGACTTCGACTTCGGAGCCGCGCCCGTGCTCACCCGGCTGCCGGATGGGCGCGACATCCTCGTCGCGGGACAGAAGTCCGGCGTCGTGCACACCCTCGATGCGGACGACGGCACGGTCCTCTGGCAGACCCGCCTCAGCGACGGGACGGCCCTCGGCGGGGTGCACTGGGGTATCGCCGTATCGGGCGGCCGCGTGGTCGTGCCGGTCGCGGACCCGGAGTTTCCGCTCCCCGGCTATACGCCGAGGCCCGGCGTGCACGCGCTGGACCTGACCACGGGCGAGGTGGCCTGGACGCACGCGGCGGAACGGGGCTGCGAGTTCGAGGGCTCGCGGCGGGGCGGGGGAGAGGCATGGCCGGAGTGTTCCTTCTTCTACGGCTTCTCGGCGGCGGCGAGCGCCACGGAGCATCTCGCCTTCGCGGCGGCGCTCGACGGCACGGCGTACGCCTTCTCCCTCGACGACGGCGCCATCCTGTGGTCGTACGACACGGTGCGTCCGTACGAGACCGTCAACGGCGTCGATGCCCACGGCGGCGCCATCGACAACCCCGGCATCCAGGTCGCGGGCGACATGGTGTTCGTGCAGTCGGGTTACGCGCTGTTCGGCCAGATGCCCGGAAACGTGCTGCTGGCCTTTCGGCTGCCGTGAGCGGCGACGCGCGGCCGGCTACTCCGCGCCGCTGTGGAGCATGCGTACCGCGTCGAGCGTGTCGGCCCCGTCCGCGGACTTGTCCGTCCGGTAGCGCTTGACCCGCGCGAACCGCAGCGCGAGGCCGGCCGGGTAGTGCGGACTGGTCTGGACCTCGTTGCAGAGGATCTCCACGACCAGCCGCGGCTCGACGTACACGGCGTAGCGGTCGCGCGAGACTTCGAGGTCGAGCAACGCCCGCGTCTGCCACGCGAGCATGTCGTCGGTGAGGCCCTTGAAGGTCTTGCCCAGCATCACGAAGCCGCCGGTCTCCGGATCGCGCGCCCCGAGGTGCAGGTTGCTCAGCTTGCCCCGGCGGCGCCCGTGCCCCCACTCCGCCGCGAGTACCACCAGGTCGAGCGTGTGGGCCGGCTTGACCTTGCGCCACGCCTTGCCGCGGCTCCCCGCGGCATAGGCGGAGGCGGGGTCCTTGACCATGACGCCTTCGTGGCCCGCGGCCAGGGCGGCGTCGAGAAAACCGGACGCGGCGGCCGGATCGTCGGTCACCGTCCGCGGCATGTGCAGGTTCGCGGGCACGAACTCGTCCAGCAACGCGATACGTTCGGCGAGCGGCGCGCCGAGCGCGTCTTCGCCGTCGGCATGCAGGCAATCGAAGAAGCGTGTCTCGAGGGGAAGCTGTCGGCGGAGTTCCCCGACGTTCTGGCGCCGCGCGAAGCGCCGCATGGTCGTCTGGAACGGGAGCGGACGTCCGCCGGGGTCGAAAGCGATCGCCTCCCCGTCGAGAACCAGCTCCCGCGCCGGCAGGGCGCCCACGGCTTCGATCAGTTCGGGAACGCGGCCGGAGACGTCGTTTTGCTGCCGGGAGAACACAGCCACGTCGCGACCCGACTTGTGGACCTGTACCCGGGCGCCGTCCATCTTGTAGTCGAGCAGCGCGCGGGTCACGGCGTCCACGGCGCTGCCGACGTCTTCCGCGGTCTGCGCCAGCATCGACTGGACGGGTGTGCCGACGGAGAGCCGGACGGCGCGCAGTCCGGGGGTGCCCTCCGACATCGCCAGGGCGGCGACCCCGGGCAGGTCTCCCTTCAGCATGCAGGCGTGGCGCACGTCGGCGCCGGCGCATCCGCTGGCCCGCGCGATCGCTTCGACCATGACGCCGTCCAGCGCGCCCTGGCGGAGTTCGCCCACCAGGAGACGGATCAGGAAGCGCTGTTCGTCGGCAACGCAACGGCCGAAGAGGACGCCCAACGTGTCGCGTCTGGTCGCGGCGGATCCCGACCCCGTGGTGTTCCGGATGCGCTCCACCGTCGCGTCCACCTCCAGGATGGTCAGCGTGGCGACGTCTGCCGGTGCGACGGCGGCGGCCTCGCGGAGCGCGGCGGGTCCGACCCCGACGCGTCCCTGGGGGAGCGCGCCGGAGAGGTAGGCGACGCCCGTGCGCAGTTCGTCCGGGCCAAGGGCGCGAAGAACCTCCGCGAGCGCGTCGCGTTTCGCGTTGCGGCTCCGCGTCGCGGCGACGGCGGAGGACGCCTCGACCAGGCGTTGGAGCTTCAAGGGCACGGTTCCCCGGGGGAGCGTAAGGACGGCTGGCGGTTGTACCATGCCAAGCCATGCTTGAACCCCTCGGTACCCGCATCCAGTTCGCACTCGCCGCGATGAACGCGGAGGCGCCCCCGGATACGCCGGAACTGGACGCGCTGTTCCGGCGGCTCCTCGCGGACGACGCGGACGAGCGGCGCCGGGCAACGCAGCGTATCTGGGAGATCTGGTGTTCGCACGTTGAGGAAGCGGCCGTGCGCGCCATGCGCAGCGCCGTGAACGCCATGGAGAAGGGGAAGCTGCGCGACGCGGGGGCGATCCTCGACGCGATGGTCGGCCGCTGGCCGGAGTGGGCGGAGGCGTGGAACAAGCGCGCCACGCTGCGCTTCCTGGAGAAAAGGGACGGCAAGAGCCTCGATGACATCGCCTGCACGCTGGAGCGCGAACCGCGCCACTTCGGGGCGCTCGGCGGCTTCGGCCAGATCTGCCTGCGCGCCGGGGACGAGTCCTCGGCGCTGCTGGCGTTCGAGCGGCTGCTGACCATCGATCCCCACCTGGGGGACGTCAGGAAGGCGGTGGCCACCCTGCGCGGCAAGGTGCGCCACACGATCCACTGAACGCGGAGTGGGCCCCGTCAGGGACGCCAGACGAGGCTCACGCCGAGGCCGATCTCCCCGCTCTCGAGGTCCACGGGCACGGTCACGAACACGTCGTCGAAACGGACCGTGCGTTTCGAGCTGCCGTGGTCCGTATAGCGCAACTCCCCGCGCAGGCCGACCGGGCCAAGAGACTTCTCGAGCGCGACGCCGGCGACCCACGCGTCGTACTCCTCGTCATGCCGTTCGCGCCCGTCCGTGAGCTCCCCGGGCGGACAACCGTCGACCAGCAGGCAGCCCGTATAGGAGGTCCTGAACGTGGCGTCCAGACGCCGCACCCCGACGAACGCCGAGAGGTCCGCCCCGAACATGGGCACGGGTCCGCCGAGACGGGCCGTGATGCCGTAGCTCCGGTCCTTGGCGAGGGACCAGTCTTCCGGCCATACCTCGCCGAGCTGGTTGCGGCCCGGAGACGTGCCCGCGCCGGGAAAGCGTGCGGACGCCTCGCCGCCGTGGGTGACGACGTCCCCCTCGATGTCCAGGTGGAGGGGCCCGAGGCCGAAGCGATAGCCGAGCGCGAGTCCGGCGTCCCAGGTCGTATCGTCCGCGGAGTCGCTGCCGGAAAAGATCCGGCCCGCGTTGGCCGACACGTTGTTGGCGTGGCGGCTGTTCACGGCCTTGCTGTAGTCGACATCGTAGAAGGCGGCGGACGCGGAGACTCCGAGGTAGAGCCCCTCGGCTGCCGCGGAGAGCGTGGCGCCCAACGCCGCGCCAAGGACGAGGATGCGTGCTGCGGTGAAGTGGTGTCGCGTGATGAGCGGGGTCTCCAAAACGGACGCGGGTCATTATTCGTGCCGCGGTGCGACCGGTCAACGGGCAACGGGTGCGGCCGCCTTGCGCCGGCGGGGGGACCGCCCTATGGTGCGCCACTGCCACCGCCCCCCGGAGGGATCGATGTACCAGGTCGATGCGGCAGCGCGTGACGCCTTCGCGCGCGACGGCTTCGTCGTACTGAAGTCCGCCATGGACCCGGACACCCTCGCGATGCTCCGCGAGGAGTGCGACGGCTTCGTCGCGCGCACGGACCGCTGGCTCGAGGCGCGGGGGACGGACACCCACAGCATCACGCACCGGGGGCGCCGTTACTTCATCGCCAACCGGCATCGCGAGAGCGCCCGCATGCCCGGGTTCCTGTTCGGGGACCTGATGCGCACGCTGTCGACGGCGTTCCTCGGCCCCACGGTCTACCTCTTTCACGAGCAGTGGGTGGTGAAGGGCGCCGAGCGAGGGATGCGTTTCGCGTGGCACCAGGACTCGGGCTACGTCCGCTTCCGGGACCCCGACAACTCCCACGCGCCCTACCTGACGTGCTGGTGCGCGCTCGACGACATGACCCGGGAAAACGGCACGATTTCCGTCCTGTCGGAGGAACGCGTGGGCTCCCGGAACACCGTCTTTCCCCATCGCAGGGAGGCGGGTACGAACGACCTGGTGGGATACGACGGCGACGAGCCCGGGCAGCTCATCGAGGCTCCGGCCGGCAGCGTCGTCGTGTTCTGGAGCACGACCCTCCACAAGAGCGGCGCCAACGCGACGGACCGCCCGCGTCGCGCCTACCTCCCGCAATACAGTACGGAACCGATCCGCCGGGCCGACGGGTCCGTGTGGTCGCTCGCGATACCGTTCGTGCGGGACGGCGAGGTGGTCTACGAGCAGGGCGGGGAAGCCACGGTAGGAACGCTGCGGTAGCGGCGCCGGGACCACGAGAGGAAGCAACATGCCGTCAACCACGGATTGGGGCGCATCCAGCCGCCGCAATCGACTCCTGCTGGCCGAGAACGACCCCGAGATCCACGATGCGCTGCTCGGCGAGGAAGTCCGCGAACGCGCCGGCATCGAGCTGATCCCGTCCGAGAACTACACCTACCCGGAAGTGCTGACCACGCTCGGCTCCG
>JAPPHP010000398.1 GCA_028821035.1 Gammaproteobacteria bacterium
TGCCCTGGGGCGGGCGCGCGAAGTTGGCCACCACGCCCTCCGCCCACGTCTGCGCCCCCACCGCTCCAAGGGCGTCGATCAACGAGGACATCAGCGACAGGTTGTAGATGTTGGAGGAGGGACGCATGCAGACCGTGCCCCTCAGCTCCTCGCTGGCCAGGTCCTCGTAGCGCGCGATGGGTACGGGCAGCGGCCGGCCCCTGGCGTGGACGATTACCCGCGCGCGCTTGGAGAGCCCGAACCACAGGCCGTCCGGATGACGGAGGTGCTCAGGGATGCGCTCCTCGAGCACCGGGGACTCCACGGGCTGGAACAACCCCCGCTGTTCGGCGCGCCAGAGCCGGCCGGCATCGACGGTGATCAGCATGTCCGCCGGCGTGTACTCCCCTTCGTTGGCGATGCGTTCGATCAGCGCGTCGCTGCCCCCTTCGATCAGGTTGACGGCCACGCCCGTGCGCTCCGTGAACGTGTCATAGAGCGCGAGATCGGTGTCGTAATGCCTGGCCGAGTAGATGTTCACCTGCTCCGCGGCCGCGGACGGGGCCAGCACGCAGGCAAGGAAGAGGCCGAGCGAAACGACACGCCGGCGCGGAACGCGGTCTGTCACGGTAGAGGTCTGCTCCGTAGGGGGTGGGGCCTTCTCGGGCCAACCGGCAACGAGTCAGGGCAAAAGGGAATGAGAATCATTACCATGTCGAACCGGGGTCACGGTAGACGAGCACACGCGCCGAATCAAAGGCCACGGCCACCGTGGCGCCGACGGCGAAATCCGGTTCCCCCGGCCCGAGGGCACGCAGCCGTTCCCCGCCGGCCTCGAGGGTCAGCACATGTCGGTCCCCCAGGAATCGCACATCCACGACCCGCGCATCGCCTGCCGGGCTCGCCGCCAGGCGTACCGACCCTGCCCGGGCGATCACGGCGTAACGGGCGTTCTCCTCGATCTCCGCCCCGGCGACCTCGATCCGGCCGAACGGAGTCTCCACCGCGCCGGCGACACCCCGCCCCGGGACGGCGCCGGTGTCGCTGAACAGTTCGGCGACGAAGCGGTCGGCCGGCTTCCGCCAGACCGCCGCGGGCGTATCGTCCTGCACGATCGTTCCAGCGTCGATGACGGCGATGCGGTCGGCCAGCTCCATGGCCTCCTCCGCATCGTGGGTGACGACGATGCTGGGCACCCCGCTGGCGCGCAGGGCCCGCCGCGCATCCTCGCGCAGTCGGCGGCGCAGGGTCGAGTCGACGCTGGCGAAGGGCTCGTCAAGAAGCATGACGGCGGGCTCCGGCGCCAGCGCCCGCGCCAGCGCCACGCGTTGCTGCTCGCCGCCGGACAGGGTGTGCGGATAACGTCGCTCATGCGCCTCGAGTCCCACCTGGCGCAACTGGGCCAGCACCCGCTCGCGGCGTTCGTCGGGGCTCCGCTTCCGCAACCCGAACGCCACGTTGTCGGCGACGGAGAGATGCGGAAAGAGCACATGATCCTGGAACACGAACCCGAAGCGGCGCTCTTCCGGCGGCGGCTCCCGTCCGGGCCTCGCGAGTTCGGCGCCGTCGAAGCGAACGACACCGTGCTGCAGGGGTTCGAGACCGGCGACGATGCGCAGCAACGTGCTCTTGCCGCTGCCGGAGGCGCCGAGCAGGCAGACGATCTCTCCGGCCTGGACCGCGAGGTTGACATCCTCCAGTACGCGCATGGCGCCGTAACTGTGGCTGATGTTCTCGAGGGCCAGTCCAGCCCCTGGCGGCGCCACGGCGCCCGCGGGCGTTTGGCTAGAATGCGGCCTCATGTCCGATCACGCGCCAGCGGCGGCCCGTAGCGCGCCGCGCATGCGCCGCGCGCCCTCGGTGTGGTCCGTGGGCACCGCTGCGATCGCCCTGCCCATCGCCGCCCCGATCGCCGCGATTCTCCTGGCCTTCCTGGCACCGGCTTCAGAGGTGTGGACGCACCTGCGCGAGACCGTGCTTGTCGAGTACGTGGTCAATACGCTGGCTCTCGTTCTCTGGGTCGCGACGGTGGCGCTGCTCGTGGGCGCGAGCTGTGCATGGCTGGTCGCCACGAGGGACTTCCCCGGGCGGCGCGTGTTCGCATGGGCCCTGATTCTACCGTTTGCCGCACCCGCCTACGTGGTGGCCTACGCCTATGCGGACCTGCTCGCCTTTGCGGGGCCCCTGCAGACGTGGCTGCGGGAGACCGGCGTACTCGAAGGAGGACTGCCGGCGGTTCGCTCCCTGCCCGGCGCCGGCCTGGTGCTCGGCTTCACCCTGTATCCGTACGTCTACCTCCTGGCGCACAACGCATTCGCGGCGCAGGCGGGGCCGCTCACCGAAGCGGCCCGGACGCTTGGCGCCACGCCCGGGCGCGCCTTCTTCACCGTGGCCCTGCGCCACGCCCGCCCCGCCATCGCGGGCGGCCTCGCGCTCGCGCTCATGGAGGCCGCGGCGGACTTCGGGGTGGTCGATTTCTTCGGCGTGCCGACGCTCACGAACGGCATCTTCCGCACCTGGTACGCCCAGGGCGAGTACTCCGCCGCCATGCAACTCGCCGGCTGGCTGTTCCTCATCGTCGCGGTGCTGGTTGTGCTGGAACAACTCGCCCGCCGCGGCCTGCACGCCAATCCGGTCGGGAGAAACGCACCCCCCGCGCGGGTGCGGCTGACCGGCTGGCGCGCCGCGTTCGCCGTGGCGGTCTGTGCCACGCCCGTGACGCTCGGTCTGCTGCTGCCGGGCGCGGTGCTGGTCCACAACGCCGTGGTGGCCGGAGATCCGACCTTCGGCGCGCCGTTCGTCGGCTACGTCACCAACAGCGTCACGGTGGCCTCGCTGGCGGCGGTGCTCGCCGCACTGTCAGCGCTCTGGCTGAACTACGCAGCACGGCTGGAAGGCGGCTCCCGGTTCCTGCGCGCCGGCGTCCGCACGGCGACGCTCGGCTACGCGGTACCCGGAATGGTCCTCGCGGTCGGCTTGATCGGGCCCCTGACTGCCGCCGACAGGGCGCTCGCCGGCTGGCTGCGCGACGTCTTCGACATCAATGCCGGTCTCCTGCTGACCGGAACCAGCGCCGCACTCGTATTCGTCTACCTCGCGCGCTTCCTGACGGTGGCGTTCAACACCATCGAAGGCGGCATGGCGCGCATCCACCCGAACTACGACGGCGCGGCGCGCAGCCTGGGCGCGGCCCCGGGACGCCTGCTTGCGCGAGTCCACGTGCCGATCCTGACGCCGGCCCTCCTGACGGCGATGCTCCTCGTGTTCGTGGACGTGATCAAGGAATTGCCGGCAACGCTGATTCTGCGGCCCTTCAACTTCGAGACACTGGCGACACGCGCCTACCGACTCGCCTCCGACGAGCGGATTGCCGAGGCGTCCACAGCGTCACTCCTGATCGTGGCGGTCGGCCTCGTACCCACCGTGCTCCTGGCCCTGCAGAACTTCGGGGCGAGGCGCGCGCCGCAGGGCCTCAACCCTTGAACCCGCACGCCCGGAAAAAGTCGAGCACCTGGTCCGTCAGGAAGCCGCGTCCACCGGCGAGCTGCGGGATGTTGAACGCGCCGCCCGTGTTGACTTCGACGATCGACAACCCGTCCGCGAGAATCGCGATGTCCATCGAGTGGTAGCGGACCGGCGTGAAGATGGCGGAGCACTCGTGCGCGAGCGCAACCAGGTCATCCCAGCCAGGCACACGCTCGCCTACCAGGTCCGCACCGGTGTCCGGGTGCGCGCGATGGTCGGTGGTCCCGAAGGCGTCCTTGGTCCGCGCGCTGCGGATCTCGCCCGTGGCCGGGTCCACGTCGCAGGCGAGGTTGCCCGACCGCCAGTAGTTGTCCGCGACGTGCTCGGACGCCGCCATCTTGAGTGCGGCGAACGGCAGCTTCACGCCCGCATCCGTTCGGAGCAGGTAGACCCGCACGGTGGCGAGCCGCTCCGTGTAACGGGCCAGGGCCGGGTGGTTCCGCTGCACCGGCTGCACGACGTAGCAGTGACCGCCGATGAACTCCGGGAAACACGCGTCGTACGCCATCCAGCCCTCGCCGTGGACGTGCAGCCGCTCGCGTTCCACGCCGTCGACGACGAAGGCGCCATAGCTCGCCAATCCATGGTTCGGCTTGCAGAAGAGGGGCGTCCCTTCACGACCGCAGCCACGGACGAACTCGCCGAACTCGCGTTCCGTACGGATCTTGCGCGTGCCGGGGAACGCCCGTCCGGTCGTGTCGATCATCGCCAGTATGGGCGGCTGGGGGAGGCCCGCGCGTTCGAGAAGCTGGCCGCACAGCCACTTGTCTTCCGTCGCCGCCTGCCACGCGATGTCGTTGCACCGCCGCACGATCGGCCAGTGCAGCCTTTCCGTGAGGAACCGGCCCCTCTCGTCGTCGCTCAGCGACGGGTCGTACACGGAGTACTGGACGTACTCCTGGAGCGTCAACCTGCCGCGCCCGCGCGCGAGCCCGATGTACTCGCGGGCGATGGCGAAGGGGCTCCTGCCGCTGGTCGCGACGGCGTGCTGCAGGTAGCGCGTTAGCGGCGGCTTCCGCTCCGTCCAGAGGCGCACGTCGCGATCCCACGCCGACTCGCCCTGCCGGCGCGTCGTCACCGGTGCGCCCTCAGGCGGATCCGAGCCTGGCTTCTCCGGAGCGGGCGCGGCGACTTCTTCGGGGGTCGTTGACGATTGCATCGCAAGGCTCAGACATTGAAGCGAAAGCGCATGACGTCGCCGTCCCCGACGACGTAATCGCGGCCCTCCAGCCGCCACCGGCCCGCTTCCCGCGCGCCCTGCTCGCCACCGTACGCCACGAAGTCCTCGAAAGCGACCACCTCGGCGCGGATGAAGCCGCGCTCGAAATCCGTGTGGATGACGCCGGCGGCCTCGAGCGCCGTCGCACCCCGGGGCACGGTCCACGCCCGGGTCTCCTTCGGACCCACGGTGAAGAAGTCCTGCAAGCCCAGCAACCGGTGGCCGGCGCGGATGACGCGATCCAGGCAAGGCTCCTCGAGACCGAGAGCGGCGAGAAACTCCCCGCGCTCCCCGGCGGGGAGTTCCGCGATCTCGGCCTCGATGCGGTTGCAGACGGCCACGACCTCCGCACCCTCGGCCCGGGCCGCCGCGCGCACCGCGTCGAGCATCGGGTTGTCCTCAAGGCCGTCCTCCGCGACGTTCGCGACGTACATCACCGGCTTCGCGGTCAACAGGTGCAGGTCCCGAATGGCTTCCCGCTCGTTCGCTTCCAGCCCCAGCGCGCGCACGGCGATGCCGGCGTTCAGGCCGGCCTCCACACGACCGAGCAGCTCTACCCGGACCCGCGCGTCCGCATCGCCCACAGCCGCCAACCGGCGCGACCGGTCGAGGCTCCGCTCGACGGTCTCGAGGTCCGCCAGCGCCAGTTCGGTCTCGACGACGGCGATGTCCTCCGCCGGCGCCACCGCCCCCGAGACGTGCACGACGTTGTCGTCCTCGAAGCACCGCACGACGTGTGCGACCGCGTGCATTTCCCGGACGTGGGCGAGGAACCGGTTGCCGAGTCCCTCGCCCGCCGCCGCGCCGCGCACCAGCCCCGCGATGTCGACGAACTCCACGGTCGACGGGACCGCCCGGGGCATGTCCGTCAGTGCGGCGATCTTCTCGAGCCGCGGGTCCGGCACCGGCACGACGCCGGTGTTCGGTTCGATGGTGCAGAACGGGAAGTTCCCCGCATCCACCGCCGCGTTCGTGAGCGCGTTGAACAGCGTCGACTTGCCCACGTTCGGCAGGCCGACGATCCCGCAGCGGAACCCCATTCAGCCGCGCTCGTCGCCCGCGTCCGGACCCGGCGCATGCAGGCGGTTCATCGCCGCCTGCCATTCGCCGTCGAGCACCAGCCCGAGCAACTCGTCGTCCATGGCCCCGCTCTCGCGGACCAACTCCCGGCTCGCGGCCGGCAGCCGCGAACCCGTGAGAAATCCGACCATGCGAGAGCGCCCGGGATGGCCGACGCCGATGCGAAGCCGCACGAAGTCGTGGCGGCTGCCCAGTCCGGCCGCCACGCTCGAGATCCCGTTGTGCGTCGCCCGACGGCCACCGACCTTGAGACGCATCACGCCGAGCGGAAAGTCCACCTCGTCGTGCGCGACCAGGATCTCCGCGGGCTCCACGCGATAGTAGTGCGCAAGCGGACCGACGGACTCCCCGGACAGGTTCATGTACGTCCCGGGCACGAGGAGCAGGACCTCTCGCCCGAGCAGGTCGCCCCGGCCCACGAACCCCTTGAACCGCGCCCGTTCCGCGAGCGTCACGCCAAAACGTTCCGCCAGGTCCCGTACCCACTGGGCCCCAACGTTGTGGGGCGTGTCGCGATACCGGGGCCCGGGATTGCCGAGCCCCGCGATCAGACGGATCGCGGCCATGCGTCGGCAGCCCCGACGCGGCTATCGGTCTTCGGACTCTTCGCCCTCGTCCGCCCCTGACGTGTCGGCATCGGACTCGTCGGCCGCCGCTTCGTCACCGACGCCCTCCTCACCCGCGGCCAGTTCCTCTTCCTCGTCGAGGAGCCCTCCACGCGGGATCTGTACGCTCACCACAGCCGCATCGCGGTCCGCTCCGTGGGCCAGCGCGACGATCGTGACGCCGTCCGGCATCGAGAGTTCGGAGAGGTGCACGGAATGTCCGACGTCGAGATGTTCGAGGTCGATCTCGATGTGCGCCGGCAGGTCCCCGGGCAGGCAGGACACCTCCAGCTCGATCATGTTGCGCGTGATGGTCCCGCCCCCGGTGCGGACGCCCAGGCACTTGTCCTCGTTCACGAAGTGCACGGGCACCGCGATCTGGATCGGCCTGTCCGCCTGGATGCGCAGCAGGTCGACGTGCAGCACGCGGTCCGTGGCCGGATGACGCTGCAGGTCCCGCAGAACGGCCTGGCAGTGCTCGCCGTTCAACGCGACGTCCATCACCTGCGAGAAGAACGCCTCCTGCTGCATGGCCCGGGCCAGCGTCCGGTACGTCAGGGCGATGGGCGCCGGCGCGTCCGCGCCCCCGTACAGGATCCCGGGCACCATGCCCGCCTCGCGGCGCAGGCGCCGGCTCGCGCCGGTGCCCAGGCCGGCGCGCGGCTCGACCTCGAGGACGATCTGTTCTGCCATGTGCTGTCTCCGCTCCTGCCCGCCGGGAACCCCGGCCGGGATCAATGAAACATTTCGCTGATCGATTCTTCCTTGCTGACGCGCCGGATGGACTCGGCGAGCAACCCGTCGAGGCTCAACTGGCGAATCTTGGGGCACGCCCGCGCCTCCCGCCCCAGCGGGATCGTGTCGGTCACCACCATTTCGTCGATGTCCGAGTCGTCGATCCGCTCGACGGCCCCGCCCGACAGGACGGCGTGCGTGATGTACGCGACGACCTGCACGGCCCCGGCGTCCTTGAGCGCCCGGGACGCCGTGCACAGCGTCCCCGCGGTGTCCACGATGTCGTCCACCAGCACGGCCGTGCGCCCTTCGACCTCCCCGATGACGTGCATCACCTCGGCGTGGTTGGCGCGTGCGCGCCGCTTGTCGATGATCGCGAGGTCGAGGTCGTTGAGCTGCTTGGCGATCGCCCGGGCACGCACGACGCCGCCGACGTCAGGGGAAACGACGATCGGCCGGTCATAGCCCAGGCGCACCACCTCGTCCACGAGCACGGGAGAGCCGTAGACGTTGTCCACCGGGATCTTGAAGAACCCCTGTATCTGGTCGGCATGCAGGTCCACGGTGAGCAGCCGGTCGATGCCGACGCCGCCGATCATGTCCGCGATCACCTTGGCGCTGATGGCCACGCGCGCGGAACGCGGCCGGCGATCCTGCCGGGCATAGCCGAAGTACGGGACGACCGCCGTGATGCGGTACGCCGAGGCGCGCCGCAGGGCGTCCGCCATGATGAACAGTTCCATCAGGTTGTCGTTCGTCGGTGCGCAGGTGGACTGGATGACGAACACGTCCTTTCCACGGACGTTCTCGTCGACTTCCACGCTGACCTCGCCGTCGCTGAAGCGGCCCACGGTCGCCCGCCCCAACTCCAGGCCCAGTTCGCAGACGACGCGCCGGGCAAGGTTCCGGTTGGCACTGCCCGTGAAGACGATCAGGTCCGACATTTTCCCATTCGCTGCAGCGGAGTTGCTGGAGGATTCCGGTGGCGGGTGGCTGGGGTGGCAGGATTCGAACCTGCGAATGCTGGGATCAAAACCCAGTGCCTTACCGCTTGGCCACACCCCAATGCTCTGGTAGTCGTCCCTCCGGTATCGTACGCAGCCGCACGGAGCGCGCGACGGGTGTTCCGCCCGCAAAACCTGTCCCGATTTCCGCGCCGCCGACCCGCGCCCAGCCGGAAGGCCGCGTATTGTCCCGTTGGGGTCGAAGGGTGTCAATTCTGCCCGGCGAAATACCACTCGCGGCAGAGGACCGTCACCCTGCGTCCTCCCCGCGACGCCACCAGCCGTCCGGGAACGCGGCGGCCCGCCATGTCCCGGAAGCCAGAGAGCACCACGTGCCACCCGAGCTGCGTGAAGGAACCCTCCCCCAGCGACTCGACAGGCCAGTCCGGCGCGGGCCGCCCCAGGATCCAGTTCGACAGGAGCTCGACGGGAGCCGCCAGGCCGAACTCCCGGCGCACCAGCGCCCGCGCGGCCTCCCCGTCCAGCCGCGCGCCGCCGGCCGTGTACACCGTCAGCGCCGCCCCCTCGCCCACCACCCGCGTGCGGCCCTGGCCGAGAGGCCCCCAAAGCTCGATCTCGACCCCGTTGGCGTACTGCCGCCAGACGTAGTTCGCCGTGACCGCGCCCTCCTCGGCGACCAGACCGATCCGGCCGGTAAGGCGGAACTCGAGGCCGGTCTCCTGGACGGTCGGCCGCGACACGCAGCCACCGAGGCCCAGGGCCATCACGCCGACCGCCAGCAACACGGAGACTGCCCCGCCAAGGGCTGCGGGGGATCGTGGAGTTACGGGCGAGGGCGGGGCAAACACGTCGGGCGTCACACAACGTTCTGATATTATTGCGCGCCATCGCCCGGCGGGCGACACCATCCTTCGAGTCCATGCCCTTACTGGCTTACGGCGTCAGTTTTCGCACGGCCGCCATCGACATCCGGGAACGTCTCGCGTTCCCGCCAGAGGAGCTGGGCGACGCCCTCGCCAGGCTGCGGCAGGACCTCGACTGCGTCTCCGAAGCCGCGATCCTCTCGACCTGCAACCGGACCGAAATCTACTGCGCCCTCGAAAGCCGGGACGAGGCCCCGGTGGCGGACTGGGTGGCCGGCCACCGCGCGATCGGCAAGCGGGACCTCGAGGACACGGCGTACGTGCTGTGGGACGGGGACGCCGCGCGCCACCTGATGCGGGTGGCGTCCGGCCTCGACTCCCAGGTGCTCGGGGAACCGCAAATCATGGGACAGGTGAAGGCCGCGTACGAGATCGCCCGGGGCACGGGCACGCTCGGACCGGAACTGAACCTCCTCTCGCAGGGCGCGCTGTATGCCGCCAAGCGCGTGCGCACCGACACGGCCATCGGCCAGAACCCCGTCTCCGTCGCCTACGTCGCGGTCACCATGGCGCAGCAGGTGATCGACCTCGGCGCCGCGAAGGCGCTCCTGATCGGTGCCGGAGAGACCATCGAACTCGTCGCCCGACACCTGAAGAGCGCCGGCGTCGGCGAGATCGGGATCGCCAACCGGACATTGGCACGCGCCAGGGAAGTAGCACAGAAGATCGGCGCCCACGCCATGGGGCTCGGAGAACTGCCCCGGCGGCTTGGGGACTACGACCTGGCGATCAGCTCGACGGACGCCGCCGGGCACATCGTCAGCGCATCGATGGTGGAACGCGCCATGCTCGGGCGCAAGAGAGAGCCTTCAGCCGGGGAGCGGGCGGGGGTTGC
>JAPPHP010000439.1 GCA_028821035.1 Gammaproteobacteria bacterium
CGAGCGCATCGCGCCCCCCATGGCCCCCGCCGCGGGGGCGCACGAGGGCCCCGGCCCCGCGCGGGGGGTGCTGCGCCACGGCACGGGGGCGCTGGCGCACGGCGCCGGCCGCATGGACGTCGACCGCGAGGCGCCCGTCGCGGTCGACAGCCTGTTCCGGATGTACTCGCAAACCAAGCCAGTCACCGCGGCGGTGATCATGTCGCTCTTCGAGGATGGCGCTTTCCACCTCAATGAGCCCCTGTCGAAGTGGCTGCCGGAGTTCGAGAACCCGCAGGTCGTCGCCTACCCCGGTCCCGAGGACCAGGTGCGCGGCGGCCCCCCGGCCGCGGCGACGGTCCCGGCGCGGCGGGAGATCACCCTCTTCGACCTGCTGACCATGACCTCGGGGCTGCCCGCGGTCAGCCGCACGCCGGCGGCCTACTGGCCCCAGATGGAGCCCACGTGGGAGGGCACCGGGTTCTTCAACCCGGACGAAGGCGTCAACGACCCGCGATTCTCCTACGAGGAGAAGGTGCTGGCCATCGCCGAGGTGCCGCTGTTCGCGCAGCCCGGCGAGACCTGGAACTACGGCTCGGACTTCGACGTGCTCAGCCTGTTCCTGACCCGGCTCACCGGACAGGACCTCGACACGCTGTTCCGCGAGCGCATCTTCGACCCGCTGGGCATGGACAGCTCGCGCTTCTACTGCCGGCCCGGGGATCAGGACCGCCTGGTCACCGAGTACCAGTGGGACGAGGACGGCAACATCGCCATCCGCGAGCGGCCCGAGGACGCGGAGAAGGCGGCCGGGACCAACCGGGGGCTGAGGTCGGGGAACGGGATGTTCGGCGGCATGCTCAGCACGCCGCAGGACTACGCGCGCTTCGCCCAGATGCTGTTGAACGGCGGCACGCTCGACGGCGTGCGCGTACTCGGCCGCAAGACCGTGGACCTCATGACGATGAACCACATCGGCACGCGGAACATCGACATCGTGGTCGGCCCGAACTACGGCTTCGGCTTCGCCTACTCGGTACGCAAGGACGTGGCCGGTTCCTTCAGCCCGGGCTCAGCCGGGCAGTTCGGCTGGGGCGGCGCGGCCGGCACTTACTTCTTCGTCGACCCAGCGGAGGACCTCGCGGGCCTTTTCTTCACCCAGGTGTTCATGTACCAGTTCCAGCCGACGGCGGACCTGCCCGAGCGTTTCGAGAAACTGACTTACGAGGCGCTCGTGTAGCGCCCCCTGCAGGGTCTTAGCTACCCGAAGTCCAGCTCCGCCTGCACGAGCGCCGTGTCGCCGATCCGCTCCGGCCGCTTCCAGCCGGGCCGGGCGTCGTTCGCGCGGTCGATGAGGTTCTGGACCGCATCGAGCGAGTGCTCGTCGAACTTCATGCCGGGCGCCTCCGGGTCACCGCCTCCGGCGCGGAACTCCAGGAGTTCGACGCCCGCCGGTCCCGCGGTGTACTTGTACGGCATCCCGTTCGGGACGAAGAACCCGGAACCCGGGCCGAGACGCCGGCGGCCGACGACGATCTCGCCGGCGATCACGTAGTACAGGCAGTCGCCGAAACGCGGATGGCTGTGCCGGAACAGCGGGAAGTCGGCGCCGAACCAGACGTGCGCGAGACTCATGCCGGTGGGGCCCGGCTGAGAGAAGAGCATGGTGGTCGAGACGCCGGGGCCGATCGCCTGCAGCATGTCGACGAGCTTTTCGCGCGCGGGAGCCTCGCCGAACTTCTCCGCCAGGGCGCTGATGTCGAACCCCTCGGCGACCTGCTCCGCCAGGGCCTGATCCAGCTCGTAGGCCTGGCCCATCTCCGGGTTCTCCCAGATGGCGAACGGGCCGCGCTCGGACTCGCGCACCTTGACGCCCTTGCCGGCGACCGCTTCCTGCGCGTCGTCCTGTTCCCGGATGTCTATCGCTTCCGCCATGACGTTCACTCCCCCTTCGCGTTCCGTGTAGCGTAGTCCCACGCCACGGTTCGGGCAAGCGGGGGGCCAGGCAGCGGCGGGCAAGCGGGGCGGACGAAGGCCGCGTCAGTCGCCCCAGTCGAGGTCGGCGATGACCGGCGCGTGATCCGACGCCGTGTGACCCTCCTTCTTCTTTCGGAAGTCCCGGTCGATCTCGGCGTGGGTCACCCGGTCGCGGACCGGCCGCGTGCCGAGCAGGAAGTCGATGCGCAGCCCCTGGCCGCGATGGAAGGCGCCCCCGCGGTAATCCCACCAGGAGAACGCCTGCGACTCCGGATGTATCTCCCGGTACAGGTCGTGCAGGCCGCGGGCCTGCAGCGTCTCGAATCGCCCGCGTTCCTCGACGGTGTGGAAGATGCGGCCGTCGCCCTCCTCGCCGCGCCACGTGTCGAGCGCCGTCGGCACCACGTTGAAGTCTCCACACAGGACGGCCGGCGTGTCCGGCGCATGCGACCAGGCGCGGGCGAGATCGTCGTACCAGGCGAGTTTCGCCGGGAAGTCCTCGTGGGTCAGCTCCTTGCCGTTCGGGCAGTAGACGGTGGTGAAGGTCAGACCCCGTATGCGCGCGCTCACGAGGCGTGCGCCGAAGTGCTCCTGTCCGGCAAGACCGCGCTCGACGGATTCCGCCGGGTGGCGGGTCAGGATCGCCACGCCGTTCCAGCCCTTCTGGCCATGGCAGACGGCCTCGTAGCCCAGGTCCTCGAACGCCGCGTCGGGGAACTCGTCGTCGCTGACCTTGAGTTCCTGGAACCCGACGATATCGGGCCGGCGGGCCTCCAGCCAGATGCGCACGAAGTCGAGCCGCGCCCGCAGGCCGTTGACGTTCCAGGTGGCGATGCGCATGGCGGCCCTCGAGTGCCCTTTCCGGTCCGCCGTCGCTCCGGGGCGCCTACCGCAGCCCGGCCTGCGTCATGTACTGCTCGTTCGCCAGTTCGAGGTACTTCTCGAGATGCTCGAGCTGATCCGGTTCGAGGATCTCGCCCATCTCGTTCAGGGTACGCCGCGCCAGCCGCCGCAGGTCGCGCGCGACCCGCGTGGGGATGTCGCCCCCCTGCCGGGACACGCGGCGGACGGAGCCGTTGCGCGCCGCGTGATATTCCTTCAGGGCCTCGCGGAAGGCCTCTTCCTGAACGGCCGTGACGGCCGTCAGCTCGAGCTGGAGGAGCAACCGGGCTTCATAGCTCTTCTCGGCGGCCCAGCCCGCCTGGGCGACGCCAAGGGCCATCACCAGCATCCAACACCATCGCTTCATCAACCGAACCCGGGCCGAGCCCCCGTGACCACGAGCGGTCAATGATAACGAAGCGGTGCGCGGCGAGACACTTGGCTCAGAGGCAGCGCTCGGCGATCTCTGCCGTGCGCTCGACCCGCCGGCGGCGTACCTCGGCCGGGTCGACGACCGCCGGGCGCTCGTCCGGAGTCACCCTGAACAGCAGTTCGCCCTGGCTCACGACGACACCCTCGCTGTCGCCCATGACGCACTCGTCGACCGTCCCGGCGAAGCTCGCCGTCACCTTGGTGAACATCTTCATCACCTCGATCACGTAGAGGGTGTCGCCAGGCTCGAAGTGCGTACCGGTGTCGAGGAAACGCGGCATCCCGGGCGCCTCGCGCGGATAGAACATGCCGCCCAGTTCCGCGACGACCTCGTCGGCGCTCGCGGCCGGCGGGGGCGCGAGCACCTTGCGCGCAGCGGCGAGGGCGTCGCTGCCGTAAAGCTCGGGCGGAACGTCCACGGTCAGGTCGGGGCGGACGCGCAACCGGTCGAAACCCGTATCGTGCGCAAGCTGCCGCGGGAGCGCGAGCAGCTGCAGGCCGTGCTGGTAGCCGAGGTGCCGGGCACGCAGGTCGTCCCACTCCTCCACGAGCGCACCTGGCGTGCCGGGCGGGGGCTGCGGGGCGCGCAACAGCCCGTCCAGTTCGTCGAATCCCGCGGGACTGAGCCCCGCCCGCAGGCGCGCGTAGAGCGCCTGGGCGCCGTCGAGCAACTCCCGGTCGTGGTCCCAGATCGCCTCCGCGGCCGGGCCCGTGGGACGATCCATGTCCAGGTAACGGTACAACTCAAGGAGGACGTCGATCGGGTTCACGAGCCAGCGTACGCCGTCCGGACCCCCTTCGCAGTGACGCGCGCTCATCGCGGCCCAACCGGCCAGCAGGTGCGGGCGCTCGAGCAGGCGCTGCAGCGGGCGCGCGAGGAGCGAGGTCTTGAGATCCATGGCGCGCGCGTAGCCGGCCCGCACGGCAGGGTCCTCGATCCCTTCGACGGACCGGCGTTTCACATGCTCGAACGCCCCTTCCACCTCCACTTCCTGCGCGTGTTCGAAGAGGCGCGCGACGGCGCCGAGGTAGGCCTGGACGAAGCGCGTCTCGATCTTGGCGCGCACGTCCTGGGACGCCAGCCAATGGCACAGCCCGTAGTGGAAGTCGAGGTTGGTCCGGAGGTGTCGTCCCTTGATGCGGGTCCGGCGCAGCACGTCCAGCATCGCCGCGAACGTCTCCTCGCGGCCCTCGCCGGCGGTCAGCAGCAGCGCGATGTTGCTGTCGTAGGCGCCCGCCAGGTAGTAGGGCATGAAGAGATCGGTGTCGGGGTTGTGCACCGAAATGCCCTGGTCGTCCCGAATCTCTCCCGGCACGGCGTTGGACCAGGACTCGATCCGGCCGCCCGCCGCCGGGTTCAGCCCGGCGTCGGTCGCGTTGAGGCGAATCTCGACGGAGTCCCCGTAGCGCACCGCGCGCCGCGGCTCCGGGAGCTTTCCCCCGTGGCGGGCCACCAGTGTCATCGCCTCGATCAGCGACTCGACGCGCAGGACGTCCTCGCCGTCGTCGGGGTTGACGAACTCGAGCGCGTAGCAGAGTTCGGTGACCCGATGCTCCACCTGGATGCGGGTGTTCATCTCCATGAAGTAGTGGTCGGCGCCGTCCACGATGCACTCGAACGTCGACACCGAATCGAGGCTCACCGCCTTGCCGAAGCGCGCGGCCTCCGCTTCCATGGCGAGCAGCGTGCGCAGGTCCGTCTCGAGCGCCTCGGCCCCGGCGAGGTCGCCGCGCTCCCGGCGCAGCGCGATCTCGCGTTCGAGGGACTCGCTGGTCACCGACACCTCGACCAGCTTCTGTTCGTGCATCTGGGCGGAACAGTCCCGCAGCCCCAGGGCGACGCACCAGTCCCCGTTGCCCAGGACCTGCACTTCCTGGTGCCGGTTCGTGTCGATGTTGAGTTCGAGGAGCACGTTCTTGTTCGCGCCCGGCTCCATCGCCTTCACCTCGGACCAGATCTCGCGCGCGCGTTCGGCGGCGTCGGCCGCGGCGGCTTCCGCACGGGCCTCCGGGCCGGCGCCTTCATACTGCGACGCCGCATCGAGCACGCGCTGGCCCTTGCCGCCCCCGCCGCCCACGGCCTTGAGCCGCAGCCGCCGGTCGGGATAGCGCACCAGCAGCCCGCGCGCCTGCGCGCGGACGGCGTCCAGGATCTCGTCGTTCGAGAGCACGTCGATGCCCCGCGTCACGGCCTCGTCGAGCAGCGCGTCCGCGGCGAGTGCGAGATCGCCGTCCGGTGGCGGCGTAAGTCCGTGCTCCTCGGCGACCGCGGCGAGCCCGGCCGCGTCCCCGCACCGCGCGACGAGCGCGAGTGCGGTGACGTTGTCCACGCCCGGGGTAACGTCGATCGACTCCGCGAGCGCCGTCCGCTTGGCGATGTCCTTGCGACCCGCCGCGCGCACCGTCGCCGAGCCCGGGCCGATGAAGGAGAGGCCCGCCGCCTCGATCGCCTCGACGAGGGGCGCGTCCTCCGCCATGAAGCCGTAGCCGGCGAAGACGGAGTCGTAGCCGCCGTCCACGGCGATCGCGACGATTTCCGCGATGCGCAGATCGCGCTCCGCCTGGTCCGCGCCCGTGTAGTCCGACACGCGGTGCACCCGGTCGCGGTTACGGATGCCGCGGAGTTCCGGCGCCACGGCGTTGGTGTGTACGACCGTGTCCTTGTCCGAGAGCAGGATGCCGTAGTCGCGGATGCCCATCTGCTCGAACACGTCCATCGCTTCCTTGCGCACCGGCCCGCGGCAGATGATGAGCGGACGCATGTCCTCGCACTGGAACTGGCGGACCCACGCCGACGCGCTCGCCGAGCAGCGCCGGTCGCGGAACACGTCCGGGTTGCGCGTGTACGTGCCGGTCGCGGCGCCGTCGCCGAGCACCGTGACCATCAGTGGAACTCCCGTTGCGGTCCGGTCATCGCGCTCGGCTCATAGTGGCGCATGCAGAGGTCGACGGTGTCCGCCAGGAGCCGGCGCAGGTCGCGCGGCAGCACCATCTGCGAGATCGAGCCCAGGCTCAGCGCTTCCCGGGGGTTCATGATGTCGCGCTCGTATCGGGCGACCAGCTTCGCGTCCTCGCCCGCGAACCAGCGCGATACCTCCCGCTCGGCCTCGCGGCGCGCGTCGGCCTCGTCGGCGCCGGCCGCCCGCCGTTCCGCGAGAAGCTTCGAGAATCGCGCCGCACGCTCCCGCGAGAGGCCGGCGAGTTCGTCCTTGTAGACGAATTCGCGGCCGGCCGGTCCCATCACCGCGACACGGGTCGCCGGCAGCGCGAACACGAAGTCCGCACCGGTGGCGTAGTTGTTGAACGAGGCATAGGCCCCGCCGAAGGCGTTGCGCACGAGCACGAGGATACGGGGCGTACGCAGGTCCACGATGGAGTCGAGCATCGCGCGCCCCGCCTGCACGACGCCCCGGCTCTCCTGTTCCGTGCCCGGCAGGAACCCCGTCGTGTCCTCCATGAACACGATCGGGATGTTGTAGAGATTGCAGAAGCGGATGAAACGGGCGTTCTTGTACGCCGCGTCGACGTCGATGAAGCCGGTGGAGAACGCGCTGTTGTTCGCGACGAAGCCGACCACGTAGCCGCCGAGGCGCCCGAAGGCCGTGACCGTGCTGCGCGCGCGTTCCGGCTGCACCTCCAGGAACTCGCCATGGTCGCAGACCTCCTGGACGACGAGCCGGATGTCGAACGGGGTGTTGAAGCCCGTCGGCGAGTTGAACGTCGTGCGGAACAGCACGTCGAGGTTCTCGGTGTCGCGTCCGACGGGGTCGCTCGTGGCCGCGTAAGGCGCATTCGAGCGGTTGTCGTCCGGCAGGTAGGTCAGGAGCCGTGCCGCGAGCCTGAGCGCGTCGACCTCGTCCGCCACCGTGAAGTCGGCCACGCCGGAAGCGCCGTGCACCCCCGGGCCCCCGAGTTCGTCCGGGGTCACGTCCTCGCCGAGGACCTCCTTGACCACGCCGACGCCCGTGAGACCGAAGAACGTGTCGTTCGGCTGGATCAGGAAACTGCCCTGCCGCGGCAGGTAGGAACCCCCGCCGGCGTTGAAGCCGAACATGCACATCACGCTCGGCACGATGCCGCTGATCCTGCGCAGCGCCGTGAACGCCTCGGCATAACCGTCGAGGCCGCCGACTCCCGCCGGCACGAACGCGCCGGCGCTGTCGTTCAGCCCTATGACGGGCATCCCCTGCTTCGCCGCGAGCCTGTAGAGCGACGCCAGCTTGCGGCCGTTCGTCGCGTCCATGGAACCCGCCCGAACGGTGAAGTCGTGTCCGTACACGGCGACGTCGCGGCCGTGGATCTTCACGATGGCGGTCACGAGGGAGGCGCCGTCGAGCGACGGGCCCCAGTTCTGGAAGAGCACCATCGGCCGCTCGTCCGAGAGCACGCCGATCCGCTCCCAGACCGTCATCCGGTCCTTGCGGTGCTGGCGCGAGATGTTGCGGTAGCCGCCGGCGATGCGCGGTCGTTCCTGCAACGCACGCGCCTCCGCCAGGGTCTTCTCGTATGGCGGCGGCGCCGTGTCGGCGGCCGCGTCGACCGAACCGTCGTCGGCCCGCAACGGTTCGTCGAGGACCGGGACCAGTGCCTCCAGCGGACTGCTCAAGCCGCAACCTCCTCCAGTTCGATCAGGGTGCCGCAGAAGTCCTTCGGGTGCAGGAACACCACCGGCAGGCCATGGGCGCCGATGCTCGGCCGGCCCTCCCCGAGCACGGTCATCCCGTCAGCCTGGAGCCTCTCGATGGCCGCGGCGATGTCGGCCACCTCGTAGCAGACATGATGGATGCCCCCCCGGGGGTTGCGTTCGAGGAAGTTCTCGATCGGCGAGTCCTGACCCAGCGGATGGATGAGTTCGATCTTGCTGTTCGGCAGTTCCACGAACACCGTGGTGACACCCTGGTCCGGAAGCGGCTTTGGGGCCGAGACCGTGGCGCCCAGGCTGTCGGCGTACAGTGCCGCGGCCGCGCCCAGATCGGGCACGGCAATGGCGACGTGGTTGAGCTTTCCGATCACGACCATTCCCCCGCGTTCGCGCGACCGTTCCGACGGCCGGACGGCATTATACGCAGGCGGCCAAGCGCCTCCGCCGTGGCCGAAGGTGCTTGCTGGACGCCGGGGAGGGTCGCGGTAGAGCCCTCCTCAAACCGCGCTTGGCTACCTCGGCGGCCGGTGTCGTGTCCCGCGAGTTTCTGAAACGTCAGAACCCACGTGACACCACACTAGGTGGCAGGGTCCTCATCCGCGTCGGGTCCGAGCAGGCCCAGTTCCCGCGCACGTTCCACCGCGGCGGACCTGCCGCGTACGCCGAGCGCGTCGAACACGCGGCCGACGTGGTAGCGCACCCCCGCTTCGGTGATGCCGAGTGCGCGGGCGATCTCCTTGTCGCGCTCCAGCGCGAGGTGCCGCACTACTTCGCGTTGTCGCGCCGTCAGGCGCGGCACCATGCCCTGCTTCTCGCTGGCCTTCAGGTCCCGCGACAGCGTCAGGGCCGCGGACCGCTCCGTCGCGTCACCGACGCCCTCGAGAACCCGGGCCAGCACCGGCAACCCGGCCGCCCGCTCCCGTAGCATCGGTCCCGCGTAATCCGCCTGCGCATACTCGGCGAGGAACGCCTTCATGCGCGCCGTCGCTACCCGCGCCGTGCCGCGGCGATGCTCCAGCGTCGTCGACAACGCGAGCCCGCGCATCAGCGTGCGCCGCAGGCCGCGCCTCCGGGCCACCCTGGTGAATGCGTGTCCAAACGCCCGCCCGGGCGCGTACTCCTCGCGCGCGATGTGCAGCCGCAGCCGCGCACACGCGAGCGCCTCCATCTCCCGCCAGCTCTGACCCGACAGGTCCAGACACGCCGATGCGTCCTCCGGCAACTCGACGTCCCGCCAGATGCGCTCCGCCGCACCGACCGCCCCGCTCTCCGCGAGCAGCGACACGTGCAACGCCGCAAGGAAGCGCCGCAGGGCCGGCAACTCGTGCCGTGTCGCGTACTCGAACATCTCTTCCAGTGCCGTACGCGCGACTGCCACGCCCTCGTGACGCAAGGTCGACTCCACCGCCGTCCCCGCCGCCGCGGCGTAAGGCGCGAAGGGCGCGCCACCGCGGGCCAGCGCCCGCGGAATGCTCTCGGCCTCCGGTACGCGGGCGAGACGGTTGCGTTCGTGGGCCAGTTCGCGGAAGAGTACCCCCGCCATCGCCGCGGCCGCCGGATCACGCATGTAAGCCGCCTTCGCCGCGCGTTGCACGTTCCCGTAGCATCGCGCCGCCTCCGAGACGCGACCCTGCGCCATCGCCATCGCGCCGAGCTCCATGTCCACGAACATCGACAGGCTCGTCGTCTCCCGGCCGAGGAACCGTCGGGCCGCGGCGGCGCGCCCCGACGCCGCTTCGAACTCGGCACGCAGGTTGTGTGTGATGCACAGCCCATGATGGAAGGCCGCGCGCATGCCCGGGTCGAGTTCCTCCGACGCCGCCAGGCGTCGCTCGGTCTCGATCAACTCGCGCGCCTCCGCCGAGTCCAGCCGGACGCAGCCATACAT
>JAPPHP010000293.1 GCA_028821035.1 Gammaproteobacteria bacterium
CCAAATCCCTCGACTTCGACTCCGCGCCCGCGACGGGCAAGCATTCGCAGCCCGCATTCCTCGAAGACGCGCGGGCGCTCGTCGACGAACTGAAGGAACTCGGCCCGGGCGAAATCTCCGACCTCATGCACATCAGCACCAAGCTCGGGGAACTGAACTGCGACCGCTTCAACGAATGGTCGCCGCCGTTCAACCGCGGCAACGCCAAGCAGGCCGTGCTCGCTTTCAAGGGCGACGTCTACATGGGCATGCAGGCGTGGGACTTCTCGGAGCGCGATTTCACGTGGGCCCAGAAGCGCGTCCGGATCCTGTCCGGCCTGTACGGACTCCTGAAGCCGCTCGACCTCATCCAGCCTTACCGGCTCGAGATGGGCACCGCGTTCGCCAACGCGCGCGGCCAGGACCTCTACGCCTTCTGGGGAGACCGGCTGACCGACTCCCTGCGCGACGAACTCGACGGGCATCGCACGCGCACGCTGGTCAACCTCGCGTCGAACGAATACTGGCACGCGGTCCGTCCGGAACGTCTCGAGGCGCGCGTGGTGACGCCGGTCTTCAAGGACCTCAAGAACGGCCGCTACAAGTTCATCAGCTTCTTCGCCAAGAAGGCCCGCGGCGCCATGATCGCCCACGTCGTGCGCAACCGCATCGACACGGTCAAGGGCCTCAAGGACTTCGACTGGCAGGGCTACCGCTTCTCGCCCGAACAGTCGACGGCCGACGAGCTCGTGTTCCTGCGGGACGGCGTGCGCGCGCAGGCGGCCTGATCCTCGCTCGCTCAGGCGCCCGTTTCGGGCACGCGCAGCAAGTCCCCCAACTGCGCCTTGCGCAGCTTCACCGGGTTGCGCTTGGCCCCTATGTTCAGCATCTCGACGAAGAGCGAGAAACCCATCGCGACGTAGATGTAGCCCTTCGGCACGTGCAGCCCGACGCCCTCGGCGACCAGCGCGAACCCGATGATTAGCAGAAACGAGAGCGCGAGCATCTTGAGGGTCGGATGATCCTCGATGAAGCGGCTCACCGGCCCGGCCGCCACCATCATCACGAGCACCGCGGTGACGATGGCGGCGATCATCACCGGTACTTCGACCACCCCCCCCACCGCGTTTTTGACCGTGGCGAGCGACAAGACGATGTCTATTTGGGCTATCTGCAAGAGGACGGCGCCGAGGCGCGCGACCGCCTCGCCGACAGGGCTCTCCGGCGCGTGGTACTCGAGCGAGTTGTGCATCTCGCGGGTGGCCTTGCCGATGAGGAACGCACCGCCCGCGATCAGGATGATGTCCCGGCCGGATATCCCGTGGCCGAACACCTCGAAAAGGTCCGCCGAGAGGCTCATGATCCACGACAGCGACAGCAGCAGGGCGATGCGCATGAACATGGCGGCGCTGAGCCCAAGCAACCGCGCCCGGGCACGTTGGTGCTCCGGCAACCTCCCGGTGAGTATCGAGATGAAGACGATGTTGTCGATCCCGAGGACGATTTCGAGGAGCGTCAGGGTCAGGAAGGCAACCCAGACCTCGGGGTTGGCGAGCAGGTCGAGCATGGGACTATCATGATTCGCGTCAGCGCAACGGGCGGAAGTACAACATGGCCGAAGATCGCAACCCAACCACCGCCGCGGCCCCCGGGGAGGCCTCTGCGGAGACCCTGGAAGCCGCCGTGTTCCGCCGGCTGCTCGCGCACCTCGACGAGCACACGGACGTCCAGAACATCGACCTCATGAACCTCGCGGGCTTCTGCCGCAACTGCCTGTCGAAGTGGTACGTCGCGGCGGCCGAGGAACAGGGCGTCCCGGTCGACTACGAGGCCGCGCGGGAGATCGTCTACGGGATGCCCTATAGCGAGTGGAAAGAGAAACATCAGCGCGAGGCGACTCCGGAGCAGCTCGCCGCCATGCAGGCGCGCCAGCCGTAGCCCTTCCGCCACGCCTGCGGCGCCGGGTACGGCGCGGCGCGATCGTCGCCGCCGTCGCGGTCGCGGGCCTTTCCGTTGCGCTGTTCCCCACGGTCGAGACCGATCCGCAGCCCGTGCGCTACGCGGTCATCGACCGTTCCGGCTGGCTCGGCGACGCCGCGCGCCGGGACATCATCGCTACCGACGTAGCCACTCTCCTGGACGCCCTCGCCGGTACCGCTCCCGCCGATCCCGTCCTGGCGGAGTCCCTCGCCGCCCGGGGTACGTTCGAGGCGCGCGCCGTGGATCTCATCCATACGCTCTCGGTGGAGTCGGGGCGGCTCCGGGCTCCCGTGACGCTGCACGAGCGTTTCGCCGCGTGGTGGATGGAGCACCCCGACACCGTGCGAGCCGCGGCTCCGGAAGTGTCGTTCACCCGCTTCGTCGAGGTCTATCCGGCCCGGCCCCTCGGACGCCTCGCCAGGCTTGTGGCCGACGGCAGCCTGGACGGCTACTTCATCGTCCCCGACGACTCCGTGGCGACCGGTGAGGCGCCCCGTTTCGTCGGCTCGCGAGCGGCGGGAAGCGGCATCGAGGCATGGTACGGCGAGGTCACCGAGGCCCTCGTCGCGCGGCAGCGCGTCCTCGAGGCGAACGAGGGCGCCTGAGCGGCCCGGCCCCACCTCGGCTTGAACTGTCCGGGGTCCTGCGCTTCAATCCCCCGCCACGCTGCCGACAACAGGTTCCCATGGAGGAGAGACTTCGCAAGCTGTGGCGGGAATGGCGGGGATTCGCGTTGTTCGTCGCCGTCATGCTCGTGTTCCGTTCCGCCATCGCGGACTGGAACCAGGTCCCCTCCGGCTCCATGCAACCCACCATCCTGCCCGGCGACCGCATCGTGGTGGACAAGCTGGCCTATGACCTGCGCGTGCCTTTCACGCTGACCCGCATCTCGCAGTGGTCCGCGCCGGAGCGCGGCGACGTGATCACGTTTCCGTCACCGCTGGACGAGCGCCTGTTCGTCAAGCGCGTGGTGGGGATGCCCGGCGACACGGTGGAGCTGCGGCGCAACCGGCTGATCATCAACGGCACGGCGGCCACCTACGAGCCCCTGACGGAGGACGAGGTCCGAACGTTGCCGATCCAACCTTCGGCCAGCTACCGCGTCCTCCGCGAGACCGTCCTCGGCAGTTCGCGCATCATCATGGTGCGCAAGGCGCCGATCGACCGCGGTTACTCGAGCTTCGGACCGGTGGTCGTGCCCGACGACCATTACCTCGTGCTGGGGGACAACCGCGACAACAGCGGCGACTTTCGCCGGATCGGCCCCGTGGGCCGCGAGCGCGTCCTCGGCCGCGCCCACGCCATCGCATTCTCGCTGAACTACGACAACTACTACGCGCCCCGCGTCGACCGCTTCTTCACCGATCTTCCCTGAGCCGTCGCAGCAGGCGGATGAACGTGGCCGCCACGGCCGCGAGCACGGCCAGGCCGAGCACGATCGCCGCACTGGTGACGAGAAAGTCGAGCAGTTCCCCGGTGTCGAGTTCGAAGGATCGCGCCAGCCACCCGATCGCCAGGAAGGCCGTCAACGCCACCGGAACCACCCAGCGCGTCGATCCGCCCCGCCATCGCGCCATGTCGAACTCCCCGCCGTGCCTACGCGAGGCCGCTACGCTCCCACGGCCGCGATCAGTGCGTGGCCGGACTCGCAGTCGATGATGGCGTCACTGATCGACTGGAGGTCCTCCGTGCTCGAGATGTCGGCGATCAGCCGCCCGAGTTCCGCTGCGGTAGCGGGCCCGAACTTGCGCTCCGCCTGCCGGCGCAGCATGCCGCGTTGGCTTTCGATGCCGCGTTCGATTCCTTCCTCGATTCCCTGCTCGGTCCCTCTGCGCAACAACTCGGCGTCCCATTCCTTCATGCGTTCTGCCAGTCGCGTCATTCCAGCCTCCCTGTTCAGCAACTCGTCGCGCAACGCGGCAACGGCGGCCCGCGTCTCGTCGTCCTCGGACCTCGACAGCATGATCGTCAGCCACTCCATCAACGCCCGGGCCGTGTCCGGGTCGAGACGCGTCGACTGTCCTTGCGTCAGGGACCGCGCCAGCGCCAGGGCGTCGCCAACGGACGCCGCGTTGTCGAGCCGAAACGCCGCCACGACGATGTTGTCCGTCGGAAAATCGTCCTGCGCGGCCTGTCCGGTGTCAAGGAGGACGTAGGGCCTCAGGCAAAGGACCTCGCCATCGCGTGAAATCTTCACACCGCTCGCCGCGCCCGGCGCCGTCCAGCGCGCCGTCCCCGAGTACACCACCACGGACAGCAGCCGCAGTTGGCCGTCCGCGTCGAGTTCCTCCTGGCGCAGCAGCGCCTCGAACGCCATGGCCTGGTAGCGCAGGATCCGCGGCGCCATACCGCGGTCGACCGTCGACTGGAACTCCAGCAGGACGACCATGGAACGTCCGGAGCCGTCCGCGTACGGCACGCGCCATGCAGAGTCCCCGTGGCGTTGCTCCGCGTCGGCGCCCACCCAGCTCGCCGACAACTCGCGCAGGGCGCCCAGCTTCAGGATCCTCGCGACATCGGGGAAGTACCCCTGCAGCAGCTCACGTACCACGGTGGGCAAGCCGAAGAGGCGCTTCCATGCGGCATCCTGATCCACGCGGACACGTTCTGCCGGGGTGCCTCGGCCGGAAAAGCGGTCAGGTCTGCGTTGGGCGTGCGACATCGGCCCCGGTGGATGTGCGCAGGCTCCTGGTCGTGGCACGTCCCGAGGATGCGGACCTGCCCGAGTCCCTTGCAGTGTTTATTCCCGCACGCGCTCGCGTTACATTCCTCCTCCGCCGTTCGCGGCGTGGCGGGACGGCCGAGGGCGGCGGGAGATAGCGGGAGGCAATGCATGCGAGGCTCGGGTACCACATGACCATCGCACGGCCGATCGGCGCCTGTGCGGCCCTCACCGGCGTGGCCCTCACCTGCGTGGCAGTACTCGCCGCAGACGCGCCGCAGGTCGCGCTGCGGACCCTCGACCGACCCGCGTTCCTCGAGCCCATGCCCGAGCATCCCCGCACGTCGCTGACGATCGTCGACCAGTTGCGCCAGCACCACTTCGAGTCGAAGAAGATCGACGACCGCGTGTCGTCGGAGGTCTTCGACAACTATCTCGACACCCTCGATCCCGGCCGGGCGTACCTGTTGGCCGACGACGTCCGGTTGCTGGACGAGCGGTACCGATTCACGCTGGACGAGGCGCTCAAGCGCGGCGACCTCGAGCCGGCGTTCGAGGTCTTCAACCTGTTCCAGGAACGGGTCGTGGAACGGCTCGAGTTCCTGCTCGGGCTCATCGACGGGGGCCTCGGGCGCCTCGATTTCACCCTCGACGAGACGCTCCGGATCGACCGAAGCGACGCGGCATGGCCGGCGGACGAGAGCACCGTGGACGACCTGTGGCGCCGACGCCTGAAAGCCTCCGTCCTCGGGATGCTCATGAACGGCCGCGAACTCGAAGAGGTCGAGGACGTGCTGGGCAAGCGCTACCGCAACCGCCTCAAGCAGACGGCCCGTACCCGTAGCGAGGACGCCTTCGCGTTGTACGTCAACTCCTTCGCGAGCACGTACGATCCGCACACGCAGTATTTCTCGCCCCGCACCTCCGAGAACTTCAACATCAACATGTCGCTGTCCCTCGAGGGCATCGGCGCCGTGCTCGAGAACCGGGACGAGTACACGACCGTTCGCCGCCTGGTGCCCGCCGGCCCCGCCGACAAGAACGGCGGCCTCCAGCCGGCCGACCGCATCGTGGGGGTCGGCCAGGGGGACAACGGAGTGATCGTCGACGTGGTCGGCTGGCGTCTCGACGAGGTGGTCGCGCTCATCCGGGGACCCAAGGGGTCCATCGTGCGCCTCGAGGTGATTCCGGCCGGCAGCGACGACGGCACGACGGCGGAGGTGCGCATCGTGCGCAACACCGTCCTCCTCGAGGAGCAGTCGGCCCAGAAGCGGCTCCTCACCTATGACGTCGGCGGCGCCCCGCGCAAGATCGGCGTGATCGAGGTGCCGACCTTCTACGCGGACTTCAAGGCCATGCAGAGGGACCCGAACGCCAAGAGCACCACGCGCGACGTCACCCGGCTGATCCGCGAACTGAAGGAAGAACAGGTCGAGGGGATCGTCGTGGACCTGCGCAACAACGGCGGCGGGTCCTTGCAGGAAGCCCAGATGCTGGCGGGGCTCTTCATCGACTCCGGGCCCATCGTGCAGGTCAAGGTCCAGCAGCGCGCGACGCAGGTGCACTCGGACCGGCGCGAGGGCGTGGTCTGGGACGGCCCGCTCGCGGTGCTGGTCAACCGGCTCTCCGCATCCGCATCCGAGATCTTCGCGGGCGCCGTGCAGGACTACGAGCGCGGAATCGTCACGGGCAGCCGGACGTTCGGCAAGGGCACCGTGCAGACGCTGTTCCCGCTGAACCGGGGCCAGCTCAAGGTGACCCAGGCGAAGTACTACCTGCCCTCCGGTCAGAGCACGCAGCACCAGGGCGTCGCCCCGGACATCGAGTTCCCCGAGACCTACGACTCGGACCGGATCGGCGAGAGCGCCCTCGAGGACGCGATGCCCTGGGACATGGCCGCACCCGCGCCGTTCCGCAAGGCCAACGACGTTTCCGTCTACCTGTCCGCGCTGACCCGGAAGCACCTCGCCCGGGCCGCGTCCGACCCGGACTTCGCCTATCTGCGCGCCCTGGCGGAGCGGAACGCCGCGGACCGCGGCCGTACGCACGTCTCGCTGAACCGCGCGACCCGCGAAAGCGAGCGGGACGAGTACGAACGGTGGCGGCTGGACCTGGAGAACACACTGCTGCTCGCGAAGGGCGAGGATCCGCTCGAGAGCATCGACGAACTCGATGCCATCGACGACGAGCCCGACAGCGACGCCCCCGACGTCCGCGAGGATCCCATGCTGCGCGAGACGGGGCAGATCCTGCTCGACTACATCGGCATGTCACGACAGGTGGCGATGGTCGGCGACCGGCCGGGGCCGGCGGCCCACACGCCGTAGGGGACGGGCTTGTCCCGTCCCGTTGCCGAAGCCATGCACGACACCACACGGGCGACCACGAGGGTCGCCCCTACGGCAGCGCCCGCGAAGCGATCTGTTCGGCGATCCAGGCCTCGAACTCGTCGAGCGGGAGGGTCTGCTGCCGCCGGATGCCGTAGCGCCGGAGAGTGACCGTCCCGTCGGCCTGTTCGCGCTCCCCAATGATGAGGAGGTTGGGGATCTTGCGCGTCGTGCCTTCGCGGATCTTCTTTGACACGGTGTCGCTGCGCGCCGCGATCTCGGCGCGCACGAAGCGCCGCCGCAGCCGGTCGACGACGGCGTGTCCGTACTCGTCGAACTGGTCCGACACGGTGATGACGCGCACCTGCACCGGCGCGAGCCAGGTCGGGAACGCGCCGCCGAAGTGCTCGATCAGGAACGCCGCCATTCGCTCGTGGGTCGACAACGGCGCCCGGTGGATGCAGTACGGCGTGTGCTCCGCGCCATCGGCCCCGACGTAGACGAGGCCGAGACGCCCGGGCTGCGCGAAGTCGAGCTGGACCGTGCCGAGCTGCTCCTCGCGGCCCGTCACCGTGCGGCAGAGGATGTCGATCTTCGGTCCGTAGAAGGCCGCCTCTCCGGGACCGTCCACGTAGTCCACCTCCATGTCGTCGAGCACCTCGGCCACGATCCCCTCGCAGTACTCCCAGGCTTCGGGGTTATCGACGTATTTCTCGCGGCGCTTGCCGTCCTCCGGGTCCCATCGCGACAGCCGGACCCGGTAGTCCGACAGCCCGAACGCGGCGTACGCCTCGGCGTACATCTGCATCACGCCCTTGAACTCGGACCGGATCTGCTCTTCGGTGCAGTAGATGTGCGCGTCGTTCATGCACATGCCGCGCACGCGCAACAGGCCGCTGACCGCACCCGACTCCTCGAACCGGTAGACGTGACCGTACTCCGCCAGGCGTAACGGCAACTCCCGGTAGCTGCGCGGGCGGGCCGCGAAGATGCTGTGGTGATGGGGGCAGTTCATCGGGCGCAGCACGTAGGCTTCCTTCACTGCCTCCCCGTCGTCGCCGGCTTCCCTGAGCTCCATCATGGGGAACATGTCGTCCGCGTAGTAGGGCAGGTGACCGGATTTCCGGTACAGGTCCGCCCTGGCGAGGTGGGGGGTCGCCACGCGCTCGTAGCCCGCGCGGAACTCCAGCTCCTTGGCGAGTTTCTCGAGTTCCTCGCGCAGCACCGCGCCGTTCGGCAGCCAGAGCGGCAGCCCGCGGCCGACCAGTTCGTCGAGGTGGAAGATGTCGAGTTCGCGGCCGAGTTTCTTGTGGTCGCGCTCCTGGGCCAGTTCGAACGCGGTGACGTGCGCGTCGAGCGCCTCCCGGGTGTCGAAGGCCCAGGCGTAGATCCGCGTCATCATCACGTTGTCGGAGTCGCCTCGCCAGTAGGCGCCGGCGACGCTCCGCAGCTTGAACGCGTCCCGCGGGATGTCCCGCGTGGTGTCCACGTGCGGTCCCTCGCACATGTCGAGGAAGGACCCGTTGCGGTAGAAGGACAGGCCGTCGAGGTCCTCCCTCGACAGCAGTTCCTGCGCGTACTCGCGCTTGTACGGCTCCCCCATCTCGTCGATGCGCGCGAGGGCCTCGTCGGCCCCCAGCTCCTCCCGGTAGAAACGCTGCCCCTGCTTGAGGATCCTGCGCATGCGTCGTTCGATCTCCGGGAAGTCGTCCTCGTTCAGGGCCTCCGAGAGCACGAAATCGTAGTAGAAGCCGTCGGCGATCGGCGGCCCGAAGCCGAGCGTCGAGCCGGGACGCATGTCCAGCACCGCCTGCGCCATCACGTGCGCCAGGCTGTGCCGGATCCGGTAGAGATCGCTGTCGGCGTTCTCCCCGCCGCTGTGTTCGAGACTCATGGTCGGCTTCCTTCGGAAAGAAAGAGGTAAGAAAAACCCCGGGGGCTCGCGCCTGCCGGGGTTGTCGCACCGGCGGCCGCTGCCCGGCCGCCTGTCCTCCTTGACACGCTCAGCCGGTCCACCCGGTAGTCCGGGTGGTCGTCGTCACCGCTGTCGTGGATGTGGAGGGTCGCATGGCGAGCGCAATGATAGTGGCGCGAGCGCAAAAGGCAACGCTCCGGCGGGCTGCGCGCCCTCCCCGTGCAGTGCCCGCATCTCCGTGTCAACATCGCCCAGGGCCCCGTCAGCACGAGGAGAACATGGGCGAGTGGTACCCCAAGCGCCGCTTCGGCGACCTGCCGGACGACATGGCGCGACGCTTCGCGAACCGCGAGGCACTGGTGTTCGAGGACGAGCGTTACACGTTCGCGCAGCTCCGTGACGAGATCGACCGGGCGGCGAAGGCGCTGATGGCCCTCGGCGTGGAGCGTGGCGACCACGTCTCGCTCTGGCTCAACAACCAGTCCGAGTGGGTCTTCCTGATGTTCGCCCTCGCGAAGGTCGGGGCCGTGCAGGTGCCGGTGAACACGCGGTTCCGCACGGAGGATCTCGAATACGTGCTGCGCCAGTCCGACAGCGCCATGCTGATCACCCACGACGTCTCCGGACCCGTCGACTACCTGGACATGGTGCGGCGCACGGTGGACCTGCCGGAGGACGGCGACGCGGTGGGGGACAAGGACTTCCCCATGCTCCGCCGTGTCGCCATCGTGGGGTCCGGCGCGCATGTCGGCACCGCGTCCTGGGCGGCCGCGCTGCAACGCGCCGGACAGGTCTCCGACGCGCAACTGGCCGAACGCGCCGCGGCCGTCGACCCCGACGACCCGGTGTTCATCATGTACACGTCCGGCACCACGGGCTTCCCGAAGGGGGTCGTGCACAGCCATCGGCTCATCCGC
>JAPPHP010000479.1 GCA_028821035.1 Gammaproteobacteria bacterium
CGCAGGACGCGGCTCATGTCGCGCATCTGCACCACGACGCCGAACTCCCAGTTCGGCACGTTGTCCATCCAGACGCTCGGTGGGAAAAGGTCGTTCGAGAGGTAGCCGCCGCGCTTGTCGAGGAGCGTCCGGCCCATGCGGGTCATGGCGGCGGCGGTGTGCGAACCGGTCACGACGATGTCGGAGGGCGTCTCGACCGTCACGTCGAAGGCGTCCGGCTCGCTGTCCCACCACCACCAGAAGAACAGCACGCCGAGCAGGTACACGCCCACCAGCGCGCCGCCCACGCGCGCGGCGAGACCTGCCGTGCCAGTGTCCTCGCCCGGTCGAAGGTTCCATCTCATAAGGAGGCTCCTCATGCGAACGCTCCTAGGGGGCGCGTATCTCGAACGCGCCGCGGATGCGCTGACCAGCGGCGAATTCGAACACGAATGGCGCCTCCTGGGTACCTTCCGTGTCCGCGTCGAAGAGCATCAGGTGCCTGCCGCCCGGCCGGAGGCGGACCGTGGATCGGGCCGGCACCACGAGGTTCTCCAGTCGGCGCATGCGCACCATCCCCGCGTCGTTGCGCGTTTCGTGGATCTCCACGGACGCGGCGATCGGGGTGCTGACCGCCACCAGCACGGCGTCTTCCGGGCTGGAGTTCGCGAGGTCGCAGTATGCCGCCGTGACGGTCTGGCCGGGCAGCGTGTCGCGGACATAGCCGTTCGCCACGACGATCGCGGCAAGCACCAGCGCGCTTCCGGCGAGCACGCCCCTAGCCGCCTTCGCCCGCGAAGTCCGGGTCCGCGAACAGCACGACGACCACCCGGGGCGGCCAGCCGATCTCCATCTCCGCCCGGATGCGCCGGTCGCCGGGCGCGCGGTTGAGCTGCGCGTAGATCCAGCGCCCCTGCACGTCGCTGCCGGCGCGGATGAGCACGCGCGCGTTGGGTTGGCGTGCCCGGACGCCGAGACGGGCCAGGGCGTCGGCGGCCTCGGCGGTCCGGTCGCGCACCGCTGCGGAGGAGAGATCGAGACGGATGCGCTCGGCGTCGCGCAGCCGCTGCAACTGCCTGTACAGGGAAGGCAGAGAAGGATGCTCGGCGTCGACCAGGCGCGCGCGGTCGAGCATCGAACGCGCCGCGGCCCAGCGCTGTTGGCGGATCGCCTCCTGGGCGCGCCCCAGAAAGCGTTCGACGATGCGCTCGATGCCATCCACTGCGTCCGGCTGGCCCGGCACCAGTTCGAGGACGGCCAGGTAGTGTGTCAGCGCGCTGTCCGCGGCGGGGTGCAGCAGCCGCTCGTCCTGGAACGCGGCGTCCGCCCGGTCGAGCAGCGCGTTGACGCGCTCCGTCGGCGGGGGCGGCGCCACAGGCTCAGGCGGGCTCGGCGGCGCCGGCGGGGCGGCGCGCTCCTCCACCTGGCAGGCGGCGAGGGCCAGGAGGGCGATGGCGATGGAGGCTTTCGACAGTTCGATGCGGCGCAAGGAAAGGACCCGTCCGACGCGCTCGCGACCTGCGGCACGCTGTGCAGCGTCGCGCTCGATGTTGCACGATATAGGGACGCTTCATGACCATCAACCGACCATGCGACCATCCCCGCCCCGGACCCGCCTCGGCAGGATGACCCCAATGCCCGGGCTTTCCCGCTCGAGGCTCCTGTCCGGGGCCTGCATCGTCGCCCTGGCACTGGCGTGGCCCGTGCCGGGAAACGCGCAGGATGTCCTCCAAAAGGGCGCCGACCCGTTTGGGGAGCCCGAGTTCCTGCCGGTCGACGAGGCCTTCGTGCTGACGGCGCGCGTCACGGAGGACGGCGTCCTGGAGGCGGACTGGCGCATGCCGGACGGCTACTACCTCTACCGTCACCAGTTCGGTTTCGAAACGCGCGACGGGACGACGCTCGGGACGCCGGACGTGCCGGCGGGCCTGGCCAAGACCGACGAGTTCTTCGGGGACGTCGAGGTGTTCTACGGGGCGGCCACAGTTCGCGTGGCGGTCCTTGAGCCCGCAGGCGACCCGTTCGAGGTCGGGATCGAGTACCAGGGCTGCGCCGACTACGGCCTGTGCTACCCGCCGGAGCGCAAGTGGCTGCGCTTCGCCGCGGCGGGACTGGATGCGGGGCAGGGGGGCGGGAGCGGCGTCCCCTTCCCCGAACTGGTGGTGATCCTCGCATCGGCGTTGCTGGGCGGCCTCATCCTGAACCTGATGCCATGTGTGTTCCCCGTGCTGTCCATCAAGGCGTTGTCCCTACTGGGCGAGCCGGAGGGCCGCATGCGGGACGCGACGGGTTTTTCCGCCGGCGTGGTCGCGACGTTCGTCGCGCTCGGCCTGGTGCTCGTCGGACTCAAGAGCGCCGGCGAGGCCGTCGGATGGGGGTTCCAGTTGCAGTCGCCCGGCTTCGTGACCGCGATGGCGCTCCTGTTTTTCGTACTCGGGCTGAACCTGTTGGGGGTCCTCGAGACGCCCGGTTTCGGGGTCGGCGGCTTCGAGCGCGCCGGCCCCTTCGCGACGGGCATGCTGGCGGTCGTGGTGGCGACGCCGTGCACGGTGCCGTTCATGGGGGCCGCCGTCGGCTATGGGCTCGCGCAGCCGGCGCCGGTCCTGCTCGCGGTGATGGCGGCCCTCGGGATCGGTATGGCGCTGCCGTACGCGATCGTCGCCGGCGTGCCGGGAATCGCGCGGCGCCTGCCGCGGCCGGGCGCGTGGATGGCCACGCTGAAGCAGGTCATGGCCTTCCCGATATTCGCGACCGTCGTGTGGCTCGTCTGGGTGCTCGCGCAGCAGGCGGGACCCGGGGGCGCCGCGTGGGTACTCTCCGCCTTCGTCGCACTGGGTTTCCTGGCGTGGTTCGGCATGCGCCGCCCGGCACGGCTCCGCCCGGTCTGGTTGGCCGTGGTGGGGCTGGCCGTGCTCTCGGTGTCGACGGTGCCTGCCGCGGACCGGTCGACGGCCGCGCCGGGGCAGGGATTCGATATGCAGGTGGTCGAGGCGCACCAGGCCGCCGGCCAGCCCGTGTTCCTGAACTTCACCGCGTCCTGGTGCATCACCTGCCTGACGAACGAGCAATCGACCCTGGGCACGGATCGCGTGCGCGATTACTTCGACCGGCACGACATCGCCTACGTGAAGGGCGACTGGACCAACGCGGACCCGGCGATCACGGAGGTACTGGCCCGTTTCGGGCGCAGCGGAGTGCCGCTCTATGTCTACTTCCCCGCGGAGGGGGACCCGGTCGTCCTGCCGCAGATCCTGACACCGGGCATCGTGATCGACGCCATCGAGGCCGCCGGTTGACCGTGCTTCTTCCTCTAACTTGCCTCCAAAAGTGCGATAAATCGGTGTTTCTGTCGTTAACGTGCGAGATACGTGGCATACTGCGCCGCATCGTCCGCACGCTGCCGGACAGACCGCAAGCGAGGGCGCGGTGGCACGTATCCTGGTCCTGAACGGGCCGAACCTGAACCTGCTCGGGACGCGCGAGCCGGACCTCTACGGCGCGACCACGCTGGACGACATCCATGCCCGGCTCGAGGCGCTCGCGACGGAGCGAGGTCACGAACTCGTGACGTTCCAGAGCAACGCCGAACACGAACTCGTCGAAGCCGTGCAGCGCGCGGGCCGCGACGGCACGGCATACATCGTCGTCAACCCGGGCGCATTCACCCACACCAGCGTCGCGCTGCGAGACGCCTTCCTCGCCGTTGCCGTGCCTTTCATCGAGGTGCACCTCTCCAACGTGCACGCGCGCGAGGAGTTCCGCCGCCACTCCTACCTCTCGGACGCTGCGCGGGGAGTGATCTGCGGTCTCGGGGCGGCGGGATACGAGTACGCCCTGCTCGCCGCGATGGCGGAGCTTCCGGAATGAGCAGGGGGCGATAGAGGAGAGTTGGCCTTGGACCTCAGGAAGATCAAGAAGCTGATCGAACTCGTGCAGGAATCGGGCATCGCGGAACTCGAAGTCCGGGATGGGGACGAGTCGATCCGCGTGGCCCGGGCGGTGCCGGGCGCGGTGTCGGTGGCGGCGGCCCCGGCCGTGGTGGCGCAAACCGTTGCCGACGGCGCGGCGCCCGAGACGGAATCCGTCGGCGGGCAGGTTGTCCGGGCGCCCATTTCCGGCACGTTCTACCGCTCGCCGGCCCCGGGCGAGGCGCCGTTCGTGCGGGAAGGGGACGCGGTCGCCCCCGGGGACGTGCTCTGCATCATCGAGAGCATGAAGATGATGAACCGCATCGAGGCGGAGCTGACCGGGACGGTCGCGGAGATCCTGCTCGAGAACGGACGGGCGATGGAGTCGGGAACGCCGCTGTTCCGCATCGCCTGAAGGAGCGGCGGGGGGCGCTGCCCCCGCGGAGGACGCTGGAATGCCCTGGATCCGGGTGTCGGTCGCGGTGCCTGGAAGCGAGGGGGAAGCCGCCGGCGCCTGGCTCGAGACAGTTGGAGCGGTCGCGGTGACCTGGTGCGACGCGGGGGAGGCTCCCGTGTTCGAACCGTTGCCCGATGCGCTCCCGGACCTCGCCGCCTGGCCGCATGTGCGGGCGGTCGGCCTGTTCGGTCTCGATGCGGACCTCGGCGGCGTGCGGTCTGGGTTCCGCGGACGCGAGGTCGGGATCGACTTCGTAGGAGACGAGGACTGGAAGGGAAACTGGCGCCGCTACGCCGAGATGCGCCGCTTCGGCCGGCTGACGGTCACGCCGTCGCACCTCGAGCCTCCCGGCACGGACTCCACCGTGCTGCGCCTGGATCCGGGGGGAGCGTTCGGGACGGGCGCCCACCCCACCACCCGGCTCTGTCTGGCCTGGCTTGCCGGCCAGCCCCTGGCCGGGTGCGCCGTACTCGACTACGGCTGCGGGTCCGGCATCCTCGCCATCGCGGCGGCCCTGCTCGGGGCCCGGGCCACCGCCGTCGACCATGACGCGCAGGCGCTCGACGTGACGCGGCGCAACGCGCTGGCCAACGGCATCACGCTCGAGGTTCGCCCGCCCGGGGACTTCGCTGCGCGCGGCTACGACGTGGTCGTCGCCAACATCCTGGCGGGCACGCTCGTCGCGGAAGCGGTCCGGCTGCAGGAAGCGCTCCGGCCCGGAGGCCGCGTCGCGCTCGCGGGCATACTCGAGCACCAGGTGGACGCGGTCGTCGCGGCCTATCCCGCCATCGCCTTCGATACGCCGCGGGCCATGGCGGGCTGGGTCCTGCTGCACGGCGGGCGCGGGTGACGCGATGGCGCGCCGGGTGCCCCTGTTCCGTCGCACCGGACTCTGGACGGCGGGGTGCGTGCTGGCCGCCGTCGGTCTCGTCGCGCAGTTGCTCTGGCTGCGCTTCGACGCCTGGGCGGCGAACACCGCGCTACGCCCGGTCTATGCCGCGGTTTGCCGCGTGTTCCCGTGCACCGTACCCTTGCGAACTTCTGTTGCGGGCTTCGCCGTCCGGGGCGTTGCGCTCCGGACCCGCCCGGACGGGCCCGAGGCGATCGTCGTGGAGGCGTTGCTGGTCAACGAGAGAACGTTCGAGCAGCGGTTGCCCGCGCTCGAGTTGCGGCTGACGAACCTGGCCGGCGAGGTGGTGGCCGCGCGGCGGCTGGAGCCGATGGACTACCTGGCGACGGGAGCGCGGGAGACGCTGGCGGCCGGCGGCTCCGTACGCGTCGAGGCCGAGATTGGCGACCCCGCCATCGAAGCGCTGAACGTCGTCCTGGAGCCGCTGTTGTGAGCGGCTACCCGCCATTCGGCAGGCTCTTTGGAGGTGTTCCAATGAAGCATCGTGGACTCCTGTGCCTTGCGGTGACCGGGGGGGTGGCGCTGGCCACCGCAACCTTCGCGGATGCACGCGCGGACTCGCCGCAGGCGCGGTGCGACGGCCTGTACCTCCTCAGCGACGCGGACCACGCGGTGAGCCCGGGCGTGCTCGTACCGGCGTCGGGCGAGGCGCCGGCCCATTGCCGGGTCGACGGCACCATCGACGGTACGATCCGGTTCCGGGTCACCATGCCGGTCGAGGGTTGGTCGGGACGACTCATGTACCTGGCCCCGGGCGGCCTGGCCGGCGTGATCGGCGACACCACGAGCCTGCTGGACGACGGGTTCGCCATGGCGACCACGGACTCGGGGCACGAGGCCGCGAACAATCCGGGGTTCTACCGGAACGACCAGGCGAAGATCGACTTCGGCTTCCGGTCGAATCACCTGACCGCGGTGCTGGCGAAGCGCGTCGTCGCGGCGTTCCACGGCCGCGACGTCGAGCACGCTTATCTGTGGGGATGTTCGAAGGGCGGCCACGGCGCACTGATGGAAGCGCTGCGCTTCCCGGACGACTTCGACGGCATCGTCGCCGGAGCGCCGGCGGTCGACCTGGTCACGGGCCTGATCGCCCTGGCGATCGAGAACGCGCGCAGGCAGCAACGCCACCCGCTGACCCTCGACGACGTCGCCGTGCTGGAAGCCAACACCCGGCGCGCATGCGACATGCTGGACGGGCTGGCCGACGGCCTGATCGGAGATCCACGCCAGTGCACGGTGGACCTGCTCGAGCTCGACCAACTCGAATGCGGCGCGGGCCAAACCGAAGGCTGCCTCACCGCGGGCCAGATCGAGACGGCGCGCGGCATCTACACCGGGCTGACCGACGCCTCCGGCGAGGTGGTGGTGCCGGGCGTCTATCCGGGCGCGGAACTCGGGGGCGATTTCGAGCTCTGGGTCACCGGGCCGGTCCCCTTCCTGGAGGGCACCGCCAACGAACTGACGTCGCAGGTGGCCGTGGAGATCCTGCACCGGCAGCCGGGCTTCAGCCTGGACACCTTCGATACGGTGGCGGGGATGGCGGACCTCGCGGAGGCCGCGGCGGCGGTGCATCTGCCGCCGCCGGACTTCGGCAGGTTCATGGCGAGCGGCGGCAAGCTGATCGTCTACAACGGCTGGCAGGACATGCCCTGCCGCGCGGCGGCCCTCGAAGCGTTCTACGAGGAGGTCCGGCGGCTCAACCGTCCCGAGGCGACAGACGAGTTCATGCGCGTCTACATGGTGCCGGGCATGGTGCACTGCCTGGGCGGTCCGGGCGCGTGGGCGGCGGACTACGTCCAGGCCATCATGGACTGGGTCGAGGACGGCGTGGCGCCGGACAGGATCATTGCCCGGCATCCCGGAAACTTCACTTTCATGGAAGGCCAGGTCGCCATCGGCGGAGCCCTGGTGAGCTGGAGCGAAGCCATCCTGAAGGCCGGTGCGGAAACGGGCGCCAACCAGTTCACCCGGCCGCTATGTCCCTATCCGCGGTACGCGAGGTACAACGGCTCCGGCGACCCGGACGAGGCGGCCAGCTTCACGTGCGTGGTCGACTAGCCCGCCGTCGCGCGAAGCCCGAGGCCTTGCTAGCATGAGCGCCGCGCCCGCCCGGCAGACACAGGGCACCGAGGGCGCGGCACGTTGCGCAGCAATCTCATTCGGTAAGGGGCTGATCTGACCGATGGCCGAGCGTACGCCCGTCCGCCGAGCGCTGCTCGCCGTGTCGGAGAAGACCGGCGTCGTCGAGTTTGCCCGGGGTCTCGAAGCACTCGGCATCGAGCTGCTCTCCACGGGCGGTACCGCGGCCACGCTGGCGGCCGGCGGCGTCGCGGTGCGGGAAGTGTCGGAGCACACCGGCTTTCCCGAGATCATGGACGGCCGGGTCAAGACGCTCCATCCGACGATCCACGGCGGCATCCTGGGTCGCCGCGCGGCGGACGCGGAGACGATGGCGCGCCACGGCATCGCTCCGATAGACCTCGTGGCCGTCAACCTGTACCCCTTCGAGGAGACGATCGCCCGCGAGGACTGCACGGCGGAGGAGGCCGTGGAGAACATCGACATCGGCGGGCCGACCCTGCTCCGGGCGGCAGCCAAGAACCACACCGACGTCCTCGCGGTTGTCGACCCGGGCGACTATTCCCGCGTGCTTGAGATGCTCGGCCAGGGCGGCACGAACCTGGACGAGCGCCGGGCCTTCGCCGCCCGGGCGTTCGCCCATACGGCGGACTACGAGGCGACGATCGCCGGCTGGTTCGCCGAGGACGCCTTCCCGGACCGGCTGACCCTCGGCTTCGTCAAGCGCTCCGGGCTGCGCTACGGAGAGAACCCGCACCAGGCCGCCGCCTTCTACGTGGGGCGACGGCCCGAACCGGGAACGGTCGGCAACCTCGTGCAGTGGCAGGGCAAGGAGCTGTCCTACAACAACATCGCCGACACCGACGCGGCCCTCCGGTGCGTCCAGGCCTTCGACGCCCCGACCTGCGTGATCGTGAAACACGCCAACCCGTGCGGCGTCGCCGTGGCGGAGGACCTGCGCGCGGCCTACGAGCGGGCGTTCGCCACGGACCCCACCTCGGCGTTCGGGGGCATCGTGGCGTTCAACGGGGTGGTGGACGCGGAGACGCTCGCGGCCGTCGTCGGGAACCAGTTCGCGGAGGTCGTGGTGGCGCCCGAGGTCACGGTGGGGGCACGGGACGCGGCGCGCGCCAGGAAGAACCTCCGGCTGCTGACCGTGGGGGATCCTGGACCGACGGCCTCGGGCCGGGAGTTCCGGCGCGTCGGGGGCGGCCTGCTGGTCCAGGACGAAGACGTGCTGTGCCTCGACGAGGGGGCGCTGCGCACGGTCACGGCGCGGGAACCCGCGGACGCGGAGATGGCGGACCTGCTCTTCGCGTGGAAGGTCGCCTGGTTCGTGAAGTCGAACGCCATCGTCTACGCGCGGGACGGCCGGACCGTGGGCGTTGGGGCTGGACAGATGAGCCGCGTGGTCAGCGCGCGCATCGCGTCGATGAAGGCGGCGGACGCCGGCCTCGCCGTCGACGGCGCGGTGATGGCGTCGGATGCGTTCTTCCCGTTCCGGGACGGCGTGGACGCGGCGGCCGAGGCCGGGATCACGGCCGTCATCCAGCCGGGCGGGTCGATGCGGGACGCCGAGTCGATCGAGGCGGCCGACGAGCACGGCATGGCCATGGTGTTCACGGGGGTACGCCACTTCCGGCATTAGCGAACGGGTCGACTGCGTCCGGGCTGACAGGGGAGGAAAGGGGCCGATGAACGTCCTGATCGTTGGGGGAGGGGGACGCGAACACGCGCTCGCCTGGGCCGCGGCGCGATCCGCAGGCGTGGAGCGCGTCTTCGTCGCGCCGGGCAACGCCGGTACGGCGCGGGAGCCGAAGGTCGAGAACGTGGACATCGCGGTGGACGCCTTCGATGCGCTGGCGGACTGGGTGCGGGCCAACGGGGTCGCCCTGACCATCGCCGGACCCGAGGCGCCCCTGGTGGCGGGACTGCGCGACCACTTCGACGCGGAGGGCCTGGACTGCTTCGGGCCCACTCGCGCCGCCGCCCGTCTCGAAGGCTCGAAGGTGTTCGCGAAGGAGTTCCTCGCCCGCCACGGCATTCCGTCGGCGCGGTACGCGTCGTTCACGGACGCGTCCGCGGCGCGCGCGTACATCGAGACGACGGGCGCCCCGGTCGTGGTCAAGGCCGACGGGCTTGCCGCGGGCAAGGGGGTGACGGTCGCCCGTGACGTGGACGAAGCGGTGCACGTCGCGGAGGAGATGCTGTCCGGCGCGCTTTTCGGGGCGGCGGGACGCGAGATCGTGGTCGAGGAGTTCCTCGAGGGCGAGGAGGCGAGCTTCATCTGCATGACGGACGGGCGCGAGGTGGTGCCGTTCGCTTCTTCCCAGGACCACAAGGCGCGCGACGACGGCGACCTCGGGCCGAACACCGGCGGCATGGGCGCCTACTCCCCGGCGCCGGTGGTCACGCCCGAGGTGCACGAGCGCATCCTG
>JAPPHP010000421.1:0-3838 GCA_028821035.1 Gammaproteobacteria bacterium
GCCGCGACAGCTCGTTCAGGTGCATGAAGCGGTTCTCGAAGATGGTCTCGACCACGCGGCTGCTACCGCGCGCCACCGTGTTCATCGCCAGGAACTGTGCCTGCAGGTCGGTCGGGAAGCCAGGATACGGGGCGGTCTCGATGTCCACCGCCCGGGGTCTCTCGCCGTCCATGTCGAGTGCGATCCGGTCGGGCCCCGCCTCAATGGCGGCGCCGGCGTCCTCGAGCTTCCGCAGGACGACGCGCAGGGAGGACGGTTGCCCGTTCAGCAGCCGTACGTTGCCGCGCGTCGCGGCGGCGGCGATCAGGTAGGTGCCCGCTTCGACCCGGTCGGGCATGACGCGGTGTTCGCAGCCCCGGAGGGCCGGGATCCCCTCGATCTCGATGATCGGGGTGCCGTGCCCGTGAATCCGCGCGCCCATGGCGATGAGACACGTGGCCAGGTCGACGATCTCGGGTTCCCGGGCGGCGTTCTCGATCCGCGTCGTGCCGCGGGCCAGTGTCGCGGCCATCAGGAGGTTTTCCGTGCCGCCGACGGTGGGGACGTCGAACTCGATCCTGCAGCCGCGCAATCCCCGTCCGGCGCGCGCCTTCACGTAGCCGTCCTCCAGTTCGACCTCCGCGCCGAGCGCCTCGAAGCCCTTGAGGTGCTGGTCGACCGGCCGCGGGCCGATGGCGCAGCCGCCGGGGAGGGAGACCTCCGCACGGCCGAAGCGCGCGAGCAGGGGCCCCATCAGCAGGAAGGACGCCCGCATGGTCTTGACCAGTTCGTAGGGTGCGTGGAAGCAGGACACGTCGGACTGGGTCACTTCGACGGTCGTGTCTTCCCCGGCGACATCCGCCCCGAGGTTGCGCAACAGGGCGATCATCGTGGCCACGTCCCGGAGCCTGGGCACGTTGTGGATGCGCACGGGCCCCTCGGCCAGGAGGGCGGCCGCCAGTATCGGCAGCACGGAGTTCTTGGCGCCCGAGACCGTCAGTTCCCCGGAGAGCGGCGTCCCGCCGCGAATGGCCAGCTTGTCCAAGGTCGTCCTCGATCAGGTGCCCGGGTCCGAACCCGATGCGTGGGACTGCCGGGCCTCTTCGGGCGTCACCGCCCGGATGGTCACGGCGTGGACCGAACCGTCGCGGATCAGCTCCCCGATAGCCTCGTAGACGAGTTGCTGGCGGCGGACGCGGTTGAGCCCGGTGAACGCCGGACTGGTGACGGCCACCTGGAAGTGATTGCCGTCGGCGTGGATCTCGACCTCGGCATCCGGGACGTGGGCCTGTACGAGTCCCGCGATGGATTCCTTCATGCTCACCCGTTCCGGCTGTCCCTGGATGACCGCCTTGGGCGGCGGCCGATTCACGTTAACATGCCGCAGCAACGACCGGGGCGCGGAACGACCGCGTTCGTGACCGCGCGAGATGGCGCGCTCTCCGTTCCCGCCGGCCGTCGCGCGCCGGGGTGTGACGGTAACGCACGAAAGCGTAGCGATACTGGAGAAAATAGTGAGCGGTGCCCGATGGTGATCCGATGGCGATCCGATAGTGAGTAGCCGAGACGCGTCCGTCAGGGTCCCGCGAGTACGCGCACTGGGCCGGTATCCCCGGCGATCGTCGCGCCCCCTCATGCACCATCCAGGTTAGCAGGCCTTTCCCGGATGTGGCTGCCGATCCTGGCATTGATCCTCGGGTTCGTCGCCCTGATCTGGAGCGCCGACCGATTCGTCTCCGGCGCCGCCGCCACCGCCAGCAACCTCAACGTCTCCAAGGTCCTCATCGGTCTCACCGTGGTATCGGTGGGCACCTCGGCGCCCGAGATCCTCGTGGCCCTCGCCGCGGCGCTCGAGGAGTCGTCTTCCCTCGCCATCGGGAACGCGATCGGCTCGAACATCGCGAACATCGGGCTCGTGCTCGGGGTGACCGCCATGGTCGCCCCCCTGCCGTTCGCGCCGGGTGTGCTCAAGCTGGAGCTGCCGTGGCTCATCGCGGCCACGCTCCTCGCGCTGATCTGTCTCTTCGACCTGTGGCTCGGCACGTTCGACGGACTGGTCCTGCTCGCCGGGCTCTGGCTGGTCATGCACCGGCTCATGCGCAAGCAGCGGGGGGCGGCCCACGGGATTCGCGAGACCCTCGAGGAGGAACTCGAGGAACTGCCGAGCATGACCACCGCCCGCGCGTTGCTCTGGACGGGGATCGGCCTGGCGGTACTGCTCGCGGCGGCCTGGATCCTGGTGTGGGCGGCCACCGAGATCGCCCGCCTGCTCGGCGTCAGCGAACTCGTCATCGGACTGACGGTCGTGGCCGTCGGCACGAGCCTGCCGGAACTGGCCGCGACGCTCAGCGCCGCGATCAAGGGACACCCCGACATCGCCATCGGCAACGTCGTCGGGTCGAACATCCTCAACATCCTCGCGGTGATGGCCGTGCCCGGACTGGTCCACCCGGTGGGCATCGAGGCGCACGTCCTGTGGCGCGACTTCGGCATGATGGCGGCGATGACGGCGTTGCTGGTCCTGTTCGCGTACGCCATCGGTTCGCGGCCGACGATCACGCGCTTCGAGGGTTCGGTCATGGTGCTCGCATGGACCGGCTACATGGTGCTGCTCTACCACCAGGCATGACCGGGGAGGCGTGACCGTGCTACGCCGGAATCCGGCCGCGTTCCCGCCCGAGGCGTTGGCCCGGGCCGGAGAAGTCGAGCTGCTGATTCTCGACGTCGACGGCGTGCTCACCGATGGCCGCTTGCATTACTCGGACCGGGGCGTCGAGACGAAGGCCTTCCACGCGCAGGACGGAGCGGCCATCAAGATGCTGCAGGGGGCGGGCGTACCGGTGGCGATCGTGTCGGGGCGGGACTCGCCGGCGGTCGCGCGGCGCGCCCGGGAACTTGGCGTCGCCCATGTGCACCAGGGAGCGGAGGACAAGGCCGCGGCGTTGGCGGCGTTGTGCCGGGCCACGGGGATCGCGCCTGAGCGCATGGCGCACGTGGGCGACGACATCCCGGACCTGGCCCTGTTCGACCGCGTCGGCTTCCGGATCGGCGTGCCGGGCGCGCACCCGGCCGTTGCGGCGGAGGCGGACTACGTGACCGCGACCGCTCCGGGGGCCGGGGCGGTGCGGGAGGCGTGTCACCTGATCCTGGTGGCGCGAGGCCTGTGGGGCGATGCGCTGCTCGAAGCCCGCGGGGCCGGGTCACGGTAGCCGGCCCAGGTGAAACGCTGGCACTGGGGCGGCGGATTCGCGGCGGCGTTCGTCTTTGCGCTGGTGTTCCTGCAGTCCGACGATCGCGCCGCGCCGGACCTGCCTCCCGAACTCCGGGACGAGCCGGACGTCTACATCGACGGAGCGTTGATCACGCAGTTCCGGGAAGACGGCGCCCTGCGTTACCGGATCGCGTCCGACGAGATCCGCCAGTACGAGAGACAGGGACTCGCCACGCTCGCCGGCCCCGTGCTGGACCTCCATCCCCCGGCGGCACCGCCCTGGCGCGTCTCGGCGGACCGCGGCGTGCTGCGCACCGTTCCGGGACCCTCGGGCGTACCCGAGGAGCAACTGCTGCTGCGTGAGAACGTCGTCCTGCGGCGCGATCTCGGCGACGGCGGCGCGGTGGTCGTCAACACCGCCTCGCTCTACGTCTACCCGGAGCGTCAATTCGCCCGTACGGACCGACCTGTTATGATCGAGGCGCCCGGCCGGCGAGGCACCGCGGCCGGCTTCGAAGGCGACCTGGAACGCGGGTGGATGCGCCTCTCGTCTGCGCCCGGGCAACGGGTCCACATCATCATGGGGGGGGGGGGGGGCGCCCCGGCGCCCCGCCAGGGGGGGGGGGGGGGGGGGGGGGGGGGGGCGGG
>JAPPHP010000421.1:3848-9764 GCA_028821035.1 Gammaproteobacteria bacterium
CCAACCCCCCGGGCGCCCCCCTACCATGCCTGGGCAAACCCCCGCGCGCTCCCCGATCATGCGCGGGGCAAGCCCCTCGCCCTCCCCGGCAGCCGCGCCACGCCCTGGCGACGGCGATCCTTGACCGGCAAGCGGTCGACATGAGCGAGAGCGCGGCCGCACGACACCGGGCACGACACGTGCAGGGACTTGCGTACGCGGCGACGGCCTTCGTGGCGATCGTGTTGTGTTGCGTCGCCGTGTCCGGCGCGGAAGGGTCGCGGGACGCGCCTCCCGGGTCCGATGCGGAGCAGCCCATTCACTGGCGCGCGGACCACGCGGAGGGCGACGCCACGGGGCGCACCATCCTGACGGGCGACGTCCAGATGGAACAGGGCACCCTGCGTGTCGAAGCCGACCGCATGGTCATCGAGTACGAGGGGGACCGGGTCGTCCGTATCACGGCCGAGGGCGACCTCGCCCGTTACCGGCAGCGGCCCCGGCCGGACGCGGCGCCGGTCGAGGCCGACGCCGAGCGGATCGTCTACCACGCGGTGGAGGAACGCGTGGAACTGCTCGGCCGGGCGTACCTGGCGCAGGAGCCGAACGAGTTCCGGGGACAGGTCATCCACTACGACGTGCAGGCGGGGCGGATCGACGCGGCGGGCGACGGGGACGGCAGCGTGGAAATGATCTGGCAGCCGGAGCGGGATGCGGACGAGGGCCGTTAGGGGCGCTCGTCGGCGGGCGGTGCGCGCGGGTGGCTGAGCTGTCCGCCAACAGCCTGCGCAAGCGCTACCGCGACCGGACGGTCGTGGACGATGTGACCCTGCGTCTCGCGAGCGGCGAGATCGTGGGGTTGCTCGGGCCGAACGGCGCCGGGAAGACGACCTGCTTCTACATGATCGTGGGCCTGGTGCGCATGGACGCCGGCGCCATCCTGCTGGACGGCGCGGACCTCAGCCGCGCGGCAATGCATGACCGAGCGCGCGCCGGCATCGGCTACCTGCCGCAGGAGGCGAGCGTGTTCCGCCGGCTCTCGGTCGAGGACAACCTCAACGCGATCGCCGAGTTGCGGCGCGACCTCGACCGCGCCGGGCGGCGGCGCCTGGTCGAACGCCTGGTGGAGGAGTTCCGGCTGAACGACATCCGCACGACGCTCGGGGAGCGCCTGTCCGGCGGCGAGCGACGCCGCCTGGAGATCGCCCGCGCACTCGCCGGCGAGCCCGCGTTCATCCTCCTGGACGAGCCCTTTGCCGGCATCGACCCGATCTCGGTGGACGATCTCAGGCGGGAGATCCTGGGCCTTGCGCAGCGCCGGATCGGCGTCCTCATCACCGACCACAACGTCCGCGAGACCCTCGACATCTGCGACCGGGCCTACATCGTCAACGAAGGACACATCATCGCCGAGGGGGACGCGGAGACCATCCTCTCGGACGAGACGGTGCGACGGGTGTATCTCGGCGAGCGCTTCGAGCTGTGACGGCACGAAACTTGCCCCGATAAAACCAGCGAAACTTGCCCTGGAGGGGCGAAGTTCGGGAAACTGCGGTACACCGCGAGATCCGGGTAACGACCGATGAAGCCCGCGCTGTCCCTTCGGGTCGGCCAGCAGGTCACGATGACGCCGCAGCTCCAGCAGGCGATACGCCTGATGCAGCTCTCGTCCGTCGAACTCGCCCTGGAAGTCCGGGAAGCCATCGAGACGAACCCGATGCTGGACTATCCGGACGACACGGACCCGGACCAGGCCGCGGACGGGGAGCACGGCGAGGAGGCGGACGGCTACCAGGAGCCCGAGGCTTCCGATGAAGCGTGGGAGGGAGACGGAGAGGAAGAGCGAGAAGGAGAGCGAGAGGGAGACGGAGAGGGCAACGAGCCATTGGAAGCCGACTGGACCCCGGACGGGTCGGAAGAGGTCTCCTTCACCGACCCCGACATCCCGGGAGAGCTTCCGGTCGACACGAGCTGGGACGAGATCTACCACGCGCCGCCGTTGGCGGGGACGGTGTCCGCGGAACGGGACCGGGAGTTCGCCGGTAGCGGCGAGTCGCTGACCGACCACCTGCTGTGGCAACTCAATCTCGCCCCGGTCTCGGCAAGGGACCGGGTCATCTGCACGGCCCTGGTCCACGCGATAGACGCGGACGGCATGCTCACCGCGGATGTGGGCGACATCGCCGCCGATCTGGCCGTCGAGGTCGACGAGGTCGAGGCCATGCTGAAGCTCGTGCAGCAGTTCGAGCCCGCGGGGGTCGGGGCGCGGGACCTGCGGGAGTGCCTGCTCCTGCAGTTGGCGGAACTGTCCGCGGACACGCCCCACAGGGAGGTCGCGCGGGGGTTGGTGGCGGACTGTTTCGACGCCCTGGCCGCGCGGGACTACGGGGCCCTGGCGCGTCGGTCGAGGTTGCCGGACGTCGAACTCAGGGCGGCCCTGGAACTGGTGCGCTCGCTGCATCCGCGTCCCGGCTCCGCGGTGGGCGACTTCGCGGGAGAGTATGTCGAGCCGGACGTGTTCGTGCGCCGGGACGGCAACCGCTGGATCGTCGAACTCAATCCCGACGCGCTGCCGCGAGTGCGGATCAACGGCGACTACGCGTGCCTCGTCCGGCGGGGCGACAACAGCCCTGACAACACCTTCCTGCGGGACCACCTGCGCGAAGCCCGGTGGTTCCTCAAGAGCCTGCGCAACCGGGGCGACACGCTGCTCGCGGTGGCGTCCAGGATCGTGGAGTTCCAGCGCGCTTTCCTGGAGCATGGCGAGGAGGCGATGGTGCCCCTCGGACTCGCCGAGATCGCCAACGCGGTCGGCATGCACGAATCCACGATTTCGCGCGTGACCACGCGGAAGTACATGCACACCCCGCGCGGCGTCTTCGAACTGAAGTACTTCTTCTCCAGTCATGTCGGGACGCTGACCGGGGGCGAGGTGTCGAGCACGGCGATCCGTGCGCTCATCCGCCGGCTGGTCGCAGCGGAGGATCCCCGGAAGCCGCTGTCGGACAGCCGCATCGCGACGCTCCTGTCGGAACGGAACATCTCCGTGGCGCGGCGCACGGTCGCCAAGTACCGGGACTCGATGGCCATGCCGCCCTCCAGTCAGCGCAAGCGCCTCCTGTGACGGGCGTTGCGGGCGCGAACGCCGGAGGCGTGCCCGTGTACACTTGGTGCTACCCCGCAGGGCTGCCGGCACGCCGGACCGGGCGGGGGTTAAGGAGGCTTCATGCAGCTCAGCATCTCAGGACGGCACATCGACGTCACGGACGCGCTGAAGGCATACGTCAGGAACAAGATGTCGCGCCTGGAACGCCATGACGACCACATCACCAACGTGCACGTGATCCTCTCGGTGAACAAGCTCGTGCAGCGTGCGGAGGCCACGGTCCACACCAACGGGGCCGAAATCTTCGCCAACGCGGACGACTCGGACCTCTATGCGGCGATCGACGCGTTGCTGGACAAGCTCGACCGGCAGGTCGTCAAGCACAAGGAAAAGGTCCACGACCACCGCGTTCGCGCGAACTGAGCGCCCCAAGGCCGGGGCGCACAGCGACGCCGGCGGCCTCCCGGGCACGCGCCGGAACTTGCCGCTCAAACCCCAAATCCGACAAACTGGCGCTGGCCGCAAGGCGAGGCTGGGCCTTCGATGATCGATTTCCGCGAGCTTCTGCTCCCGTCCTGTACGCGCGCGGGTCACCGTGCGGCATCGAAGAAGGCGGCCCTGGAGCACGCGAGCGAAATCATCGCGGGCGGCCACTCGAACCTCGAGCCACGGCGTCTCCTGGAAGGACTGCTCGCGCGCGAGCGTTTGGGCAACACCTGCCTGGGAGACGGCGTGGCGCTTCCGCATTGCAGGATGCCCTGCGACCGGCCGGTCGGGGCGTTGCTGCGGCTGGCCGCGCCGCTCGAGTTCGAAGCGCCGGACGGACAGCCGGTGGACCTCCTGTTCGTCCTGGTCGTTCCGGACGATGAGGGGCAGCGCCACCTCGAGATACTCGGCGCCCTCGCGCGGGCGTTCGACCTGCACTCCAACCGGAACATGCTGCGCCGCGCGGAGAACGACACGGAGCTTCGGGAGACGCTGCTGCACATCGTTGGGCGCGCCGCCGCATGAAGGTCCTGGTCAGTTCATTCGGCTACAAGCACGGGCTTCCGCCGGACGCGGACTTCGTGTTCGACGTCCGGTGTCTCGCCAATCCGCACTGGGTGGAGTCCCTGCGCGCGCTCACGGGCCGTGACGCGGCGGTCATCGCGTTCCTGGACGACGATCCCGACGCGGACCGGATGTTCGACGACATCCGCGGCTACCTCGAGAGCTGGCTGCCGAGGTTCGCCGCGGGAGACCGCGCGGCCGTGCATGTCGCCATCGGTTGCACGGGCGGCCAGCACCGCTCCGTGTACATGGCGGAACGGCTGGCCCGCCACCTGCGTGGCCGCATGCCGGACGTGGCCGTCCGCCACACGGGAAACGCGGGGTGATCGAGGGACAGGTAACCGTCGTCAACGCGTTGGGCCTGCATGCCCGGGCGGCCGCGAAGTTCGTCAACCTCGCCAAGACGTTCTCGTCGACGGTCGAGGTGCACGCCGGCGACCAGTCCGTGGACGGGAAGAGCATCATGGGGGTGATGATGCTGGCCGCCGCGCGGGGCACCGAGTTGATCCTCCGGGTGGGAGGTCCGGACGACGCCGAGGCGTTCGCGGCGCTGACGGAACTCGTTGCCGACCGGTTCGGGGAGGCGGAGTAGGGCTCGCCCCCCGCGCCGCCCGACGCCGCTGCAGGCATGACGACGACCGGTTCCGGGAGCCCGCCGTGGGCGGCCATGGACGCGCCGCCGGGGCTCTCGGAGATTGTCCGTTCGGTAGGCGAGGGCGCGTCGAGCGAGACGCGGTCCCTGCTCGAGAGCATGGACGACGCGGAAGTGGCGAACGTGCTCGAAGCGACGCCCCCGAAGGTGCGCGGCCTCCTGTGGGGCTTCCTCGAGCCGGGCCGCGTCGGCGGGGTGCTCAACAGTCTGGACGACGAGGTGCGGGGCGACCTGGCCGAGGCGATGGGTGCCCGCGCATTGGCCGAGGCCGCCGACGAACTCGACACCGACGACCTCGCGGACATCCTGCAGCAGCTCCCCGACACGCTCATGCAGCAGGTGCTGGAGTCGATGAGCGCCGCGGACCGCGGCCGCGTCGAGGTCGTGCTCTCCTATCCGGACGACACCGCCGGCGGCATGATGAACACCGACACCGTCGCGGTGCGGCCCCGGCACAGCATCGAAGTGGTGATGCGTTATCTGCGGCGGCGGCGCACGCTTCCGGAGGCCACGGACCAGCTGTTCGTGGTCGACGCCCGGGACGCCTACGTCGGCGTCCTGCCGGTCGCGCGGCTGCTGACGGCCGACCCGAAGGTGACCGTCCGGGAAGTCATGGAAACGGACGCGGAGGCCGTTCCGGTGGACCTGCCGGACGACCGGGTGGCCCGGATCTTCGCGGAGCGGGACCTGGTGTCCGCGCCGGTCGTGACTCCGGACGGGAGGCTCGCGGGCCGCATCACCATCGACGACGTCGTGGACGTCATCATCGAGGACGCGGACGAGACGTTGCTGGCGCAGGCCGGTCTCGAGACCGACGAGGAGACGTTCACGCCCGTGCTGCGATCGGCGCGCCGCCGCGCGATCTGGCTGGGGGTGAACCTCATCACGGCGTTCCTGGCCGCGGCGGTGATCAACGTCTTCGAGGAGACCATCGCGGAAGTGGTGGCGCTCGCCGTGCTGATGCCCATCGTGGCGAGCATGGGCGGCATCGCCGGGACGCAGACCCTGACGCTGGTCATCCGCGGCATGGCGCTTGGGCAGATCGCGCCGGCCAACCTCGGCTGGTTCCTCAACCGGGAACTGCTGATCGCCGCGCTCAACGGACTGCTGTGGGCCGCGCTCGTCGCGA
>JAPPHP010000304.1 GCA_028821035.1 Gammaproteobacteria bacterium
GGATCGACATGGACCAGGGCCGCGTCCCCGCGCCAGTACTCCCACGAGGTGTTGGTGAAGAAGACTCTCGGGGGATCCGTCTCGGCGTCGAAGAGACCGGCGGTGCGCCCGGAATGCGGGTCCTCCGCCGCCGTCCCGGCAAAGGGGAACGCCTGGCCCGGCCCCGGAGCGCCGAGGCTCGAGGGCTGGGCGAAGCGGTGGTTGAAGTCGCCGCGCTGCCCGCCGGCGATGTGCGCGAGCACGCTGTCGAACGCCTGCACGCCGCGCTCGTCCCGATTGAGCCCGAGGTACAGGAAGTGCCGCAGGACCCGGCCGGTCTGCGAGGCGCCGAAGGCGTGCACCCGGTCGAACCCGTACGCGAGGGGGCTGACCCCGTCCCCGGTCCGCAACGCCGTGGCGGCGTCGCGCAGCGCCAGCAGCCCCGCGCCCACGACGGGCGCGCCCTCGGCGGTGTACACGAGGGTGTAGACGGTTCCGGCCGGCATGCCGTCCGCCACGTGAAGGGCGGTACCGTCGGAGACGACCTCGCCCCGCCGCTCCCGCGCGAAGCGCCAGCACGTTCTCGCCAGCAACTCGTACGCCGCGTTGTCGTCGCGCTGCATGAACAGCCGCGCGTCGGGGTCTTCTAGGTCCGCGGGCGGATACGACACTTCACCGAGCTGCCCGAAGTGCGCCCACGTCGTGTCCCTGTCCGGCTGCACGCGGCAGACCACTTCTCCCCGGGCCGGGCGCCCGCCGGGTTCCGCCCGGGGCGCGTCGAGCCCGAGGCCCTCCGCCGCGTCCCACTGCCAGCCGACGCAGGCGAGCGCGAAGCCGCGGCGGAACAGGAACCCGTCTCCCGGCGCACATGGATCGGCGAGCAGGTCCACGGGCGCGGCCCGGTTGAACTGCGAGAACGCGAGCCGGCGGCCCCGGTTGGGGACGTCCACGAGCAGCGCGCGGGCGGGCCGCGACACCGGCGCCACGATCGTGAAATCCCCCGAGAACGCCACGCGTCCGTCCGGCTCGCGCGGCGCCACGTCCAGGTCGACGATCCCGCGGTTCGCCGCGTGGCCCGGTGTCACGGCGTATTCGATCCGGCCTTCGATGTGTTCGAATGCGCCGAAATCGTCGAACGCAGCACCGGCGGCGTACGGTTTCCTGTCGTGAATCTCGAAGCGGATCGCGGTCATGCGGGTGTACCGGGCACGGAGCGCCGCCAACGATGCGCCGTGCGCCGTGTGGGCGCAAGTCCCTCACGAGCGGTCAGTACGCCTTGCGGCGCCCCATCAGGGTCTCGTCCCAGCGGCGCTCCGACAGGTAGCGGATGGCGCTGGCCTGCGCGGTGGGCGTCCCGATGCGGACGAGGGTCTCCGCAAGGACCGCGGAGACATACCCGTTGCCGCTCCCGAGCGCCGCCGCGGCGATGCGCTCGATGGCTGCGAGATCGGTCTGCCCCGGGTTCGAGACCGCGTTGAGCAGTACGAACGCGGCATTCAGCCGCACCTGGTCCTCCGCGACCCAGCCACGCATTACCTGCGGCTCCCGCCACGCGGGGTTGCCGGCCGTCAGCAGACGCTCGATGGCGGGGAGTACCGCATCCAGCCCGCGGCCGATCGCCCCGAGCGCGTCGAGGGCCTGCCGCACGACCTGCTGGTGCGGATCGTCGAGGAGCGCGGCCACGGCCGGCACCGTATCCGTGGCCGCCGGCCCCATCTCGCCGAGGGCGAAGGCCGCGTTGATCCGGAGCCAGGGATCCTCCCGCCCAACGAGGGCGAGCAGTGCGGGCATCGCTGCCCTGCCGCAGGCGGCAAGTCCGTACGCCGCGTCCTCCATGACCACCGCCCGCTCGTTCCAGCGCAGCGGATAGCCGCGGATGTCGTCGCGGGGCAGGACGCGACCCGCGTCGTCCCGGGCCAGTTTGCGCTCGTGCCGGCCCCGTCTGGCCCCGGCCGACAAGTCGTCGGCGAGAGCTTCCACTTCTCCGCGAGCCGCCCGCGCGTAGATGCGTTCCAGCCGCGCGGCCTGGCCACCCGGATCGACCTGCCCGCCGCTCGCGGGCCGTGGCGCCGGCCGCGCGCCGCGCATCCAGTCCCACAGCCAGGACCAGGCGGCCGGCAGGTCGTACTCCGGGATACAGCCTGCCGGGCGTCGCCATGCGGTTTCCGTGTTGTCCCAGCTCGGCGACGCGGGGTGACGCGTCCTCGCGAAGACGAACTTGACCATGTACCGCGTCCGGTCGGTCGTGTTGGGGAACCCGGCGTGCACCATGTCGAAATGGAGCAGGAAGAACGTGCCCGCGGGGACGGCGTCGAAGACGACACCGTCGGGCTCCGCCGGGTGCGCGTGGAGGTGGCTGCCGGCCTGGACTCGGGTGGGCCCCATGGCCATCGGCGTGTCGTGCGGGAAGTAGAAGCCTATGAGGTACCGCGGCACGTGGTGGCGCGCCCGGGACAGCGGGCTCTGGGCATCCTGGTGCCAGCCGGAGCCCGCCATGGAGCCCTGCCCCATGGGTGGGGCGTCCACCGCCGGGCCCAGCGGGCCCGCCGCGCGGGCCGCGACCGGCGTGCTGGTGTGCACCGCCCGATGCGGATGCAGGTAGTAGTCCGGACCCGCGAGGGACGTCACCGCGCCGCGCACGACCGGACAATCCAGCACTTCGTACATCTTCGGCACGCGCGCGAGGATGTTGTTCCCGTACCAGGTCTCTTCCTCGCACGCGAACCGCAGCAGCCCGTCGATATCACGGTGCACGTCGGCCGGTACGTCCGGCGTCAGCCGAAGGAAACCGTTCGTGACGAACTCCCGTACGGACTCGTCGTCGAGGAGCCGCGGCGCGTCCATCGCCCGGTCCCCCGGCGTCACTCCATGGCCAGCGACGCGAACACGTCCGCCATGCGCTCGTCGTCGTAGCCGAGGATGTCCTGCAGCACCTCGACGTTGTGCTCGCCGAGAGTCGGGCCCGCGCGCTCGACCCGGGACGGGGTGCGCGAGAGCAACGAGCGCGTGTTCTCGACCACCATCTCTCCGGTCCCGGAGTGCGGCACGGCCACGAAATGGCGCCGGTGCAGGAGCTGCGGGTCGTCCACGCACTCCTGGCTGTTCTGCACCGCGTGCGCCGCCACGCCCGCCTCCGTCAACGCCGCCTCGATCTCGGACTCGCCGCGGACCCGTGTCCACTCCTCGATCACCCGGTCGAGTTCGTCCTCGCGCTCGAACCGCCCTGCCGCGGTGAGTAGCGCCGGATCAGACAGCAGGTCGTCGCGCCCCATGACCTGGCAGAGCTGCCGCCACGCCGCATCCGATTGGCATGCGACCGCGACCCAGCGGTCCTCGCCGCGGGCCGGGTACACGCCGTGCGGGCAGTACTCGAGGTCCCGGTTGCCCATGCGGTGCCAGACCCGTCCGTTGAACTCGTGGTCCAGGATCGCCGGCGCGAGCAGGTGGATGGCGGCCTCGGCCTGCGAGAGGTCGATGTACTGGCCCTCTCCGGTCCGGCGACGATGCTCGAGGGCGCCCAGCAGCGACGCGAGCATGAAGCGCGGCGAGACGCCGTCCGTGTAGGCCAGGTAGGGTCCCGCCGGCGAGCGGTCCGGCCAGCCCGTCAGGTCATAGAAGCCGGCCAGCGCCGCGGCCATGTTCCCGTACCCGGGGACCTGCGCGCGCGGCCCGGTCTGCCCCATCAGGCAACTGCTCAGCATGATGAGCGACGGATTGACCTCGGCGAGCGCCGCATAGTCGAGGCCCCACCCCTTCATCGCCTTGGGCGAAAACGACTCCGTGACGATGTCCGCCCAGCGGACCAGGTCGAGGATGACTTCCCGGCCGGCGGGATTGGACGGATCGACCGTGACGCTCATCTTGCCCGCGTTGAAGCTCGAGAACGGGACCCCCGTGTCGACCCCCGGCTCCCCGTCCCGGAACGCGGGGGAGCCGCGCGCCGGGTCGAGGCGCACGCTCGACTCCACCTTGATCACGGTGGCGCCGTAGTCGGCCAGGACCCGCGTGCAGAGGGGACCGGCGATGACCCACATGAAATCCACGACCTTCAGGCCGGCGAGCGGCAGCGAAGGTTCGCCGGGAGGCGGCTTCCGTGTGCTGGCCCGCTTCCGCGGAGTGGCGGCCCGGTCGCCCAGCGCCGGCGCCGGTCCCGGGATCGTGAGCGCGCTCCCCGAGAGCTTCGAGAACGCGCCCGGTACGCGCACGGTGCTTCCGGAGCCGAGGTCGAGTTCCGCCCACAAGCCCCGCGCGTGGAACTGTCGCTCGCGCAGCAGGCCCGCGATGTCGAACGCCGGCGCGATGTAGATGCCGCGCTCAAGCCCCTCTTCGAAAAGCTCCTCCTCCGTGCGGGCGCCGGTGAAGTTCCCGATCTTGCGGCACAGCTCGAAGTACGGTTCGGGGGACGCCTCCTGCCGGACCATCGCGGCCAGTTCCAGGCCCCAGTCGGTTTCCACGTCCTCCCGGGTGCACGCTCCGCCCTCGTGCACCCACGCCAGCAGCCGGCGGTTCGGTTCCGTGAACGCCGGGCCGAACAGCATCGTGATGGCCACGTAGCCGTCGGCACAGGGCCAGGTGAGCCGGATCGGGAAGGTTCCCGCGAGCCCGCCCGCGGCGCGGTGGACCGTCAGGCCCGAGTTGTTGGGGGCGCCGAGGTTCGCCGCGAGCGCGGCCTGCGCCGACGACTGCTGCGCGGAGATGTCGACGTGTTGCCCGAGACCGCTCCGGTGCCGCTCCTGCAAGGCGATCAGCGCCGCCACCGCGGCGTCCGCTCCGGCGTGCAGGAACGACTGGGGGACGCTCGTGCGGACCGGCGCGCGGTCGCTGTCGCCGGCCAGGATGTGCGCCCCGCTCGAGGCCCACACCGTGAGGTCCGTGGCCGGCCAGTCGGCCTTCGGACCCGTCCGGCCGAACGGGGAGATCGACACGACGATCAGGCCGGGATTCGTGGCCGCCAGGCGCTCGTAGTCCAGCCCGAGGGCGTGGGCATCCGCCCGGGAAAAGGACTCGATCACGAAGTCCGCGTCCGCGGCCAGTTCCAGGAAGCGCTCGCGGCCGGGGCCGGACGAGAGGTCGAGCACGCAGCTTGACTTGCCGCGCGCATAGGCCTGCCACCACAGACCGTCGTCCGCATGGCCCGTGTCTCCCCGGAACGGGGGCGCGAGCCGCGCGCTCGACCCGCCAGGCGGCTCGATGGCGATCACCTCCGCACCGAGGTGCGCGAGGACGTAACCGCAGAACATGCCCTGCCGGTCACTGAGGTCAAGGACGCGATACGACGACAGCACGGCGACGCTCCTGTTTTCCTAGCGAGGCGCTTCGATTGTAAACACCGGTCGAACGCGATGGTCAGACGCCGGGAGTTCGCTCGTCGGCCCGTCCGTCCCGCGAACGACCGTCCTGAGCTCGAGCGCGATCCGGAACGGCCGGCGCGAAGCGGCGCGAATCCGCACCGGATAGAAGCCAATCTCCGGCGCGAGCCAGTACGTCACCCTGCCGTGGTAGCCCTGCAGCCCGAGCTCCGTGCGCTCCGGGCCCGCCACCAGCCGGACCGTCCGGAACGTCCCCGCCGGAGACTCGATGACTTCCTCGCCGTCGACCACGAACCGGTAGCGGGCGATCCTGTCGTCGACGTAGTTCAGGGTGAAGTCGCTGTCCCCCGCCCGCAGGCGACACGCGATCGCCTCGTACTGGCTCAGCTTGTCGACGAAGGTCTCCCCGGAGAAGGCGTAGCGCCGCTCCCCGTCCCTGCCCCGGTAGTCGATGGTGTGTCCGTCCCAGTCGAACTCCACGCGATCCTCGAACCGCCACGCCAGGATGCCGCCGACGTTGACGTAGGAGAGCTGGCGCGGATCGCAGTCGCGCGGCTCGAAGCGCGTCGTGTGGTCGTTGCGCGCGATCACCCCGCCGAACAGCGGCGCATCGAGCGTGCTCGAAATCGACAGCACCGGTCCCTCGGCGTCGATCGTCACCCTGGACGTCATGCCGATCCCCAGGACGCGGACCGCGTATTCGAGGCTCTTGGGCGTCGGCCCGACGGGGTGTGGGTCGGCGCCCGCTCCCGCCGCCCCGAGCAGCGCGAAGACCACGATCCACCGGGACACCACTCTACCGTCCCGCACCGCCGCTCGCGGGGCGCCGTGCGAAGAGCCGCGCCACCATTGCCGGCCGGCCGTCGGGATCACTGACCTCGCCCTCGAACGAGTCAATCACCTCGAGGTCCCCCGCTGCCCGGCGCAACGCCCCGGAGGACACGCGGAACGCCGGGTTACGCGGTCCCGCGACATCGTCGCGCTCCGTGGCGAGGTGTTCCTCCACCACCAGGCAGCCCGCCGGCGCGAGTTGCCCGCAGAGCGCCGGGAGGAGCGCGAGATCCACGTAGCGGACGAGCACGATGAGGTCGAACGGGCCCCGCACCCCCGGCCCCGTATCGAGATCGCGCTCGATCCACTCCACCGTGAGGCCACGCGTGCGCGCCGACCGCCGTGCGCGGGAGAGCGCCTCGCCGGAGATGTCCACGCCCGTCACCGCGTAGCCCCGCTCCGCCAGGCAGAGGGCGTTTCGCCCGGCGCCGCACGCGACGTCGAGCGCGCGGCCCGTCGGCGCCCGCGGCAGGCAGGCCAGCAGCCACGGGCTCGCATGCTCCCGGTCGGCATAGGCGCCCAGCCGATACCGCTCGTTCCACCTCTGCCGGTCCGCGTCGCTCAACAGTTGTGCACCACCCAGTCCGCGATAGCGGAGAGTGCCGCCGGCGCCATCGTCTCCTCGATCCGCGGGTACTCGTCCGGCGCACCCGTCTCCGCGGTCTGGAAGAGATGGTTGAGCCCCGGCAGGACCCGGACGTCGAAGCGGCCCGTGTCGCGCGCGATCGCTTCGAGCGCGGGAACGCTCTGGTGCGCCGGGACCTGGAGGTCCAGCTCGCCGTACAGGGCCAGGATCGGGACGCGCGCCGCGGCCAGGTCCACCCCCGGATCGTAGTCGAGGAAATGCGCGAACCACGGCGACACGACGACGTTCACCAAGGCCGTGCCCTCCGGCTGCAGCCGCAGGAGCGCGCGCTCGACGAAGTTGAACCGCTCGAACTCCTCCCGGTAGATCGCGCGCCCTTCCGCCCGCCGCTGCTCCCAGGTCCCGGGGCCCCGAGCCGCCGGGTACAGCGCGGCGTTCAGGTCCGCGACCTTCTCGACCGTCGAGTCGGGCACGAACCACATCGCGCCCAGGACTTCGCGGAGCTGCGCCTGCTGCACGTCCGCGCCCGGGACCGCCGGACCGGCCAGCATCACGCCGCACGACAGGCCGCGGTCACGCGCCGCGAGCCGCGCGACCACCACTCCCCCTTCGCTGTGCCCGATGACGCCTACGCGCGCGGCGTCCATGTCGCCCCGGCCCCGCAGGTAGGCGACCGCCGCCGCGGCATCCGCCGCGAAGTCGGCCGTCACGGCCTGCTCCCGCTCTCCGGTGGATTCCCCAACACCTCGGTCGTCATACCGCAGCACCGCCACGCCGTTGCGCGACAAATGGTCCGCCAGCACCCGGAACGGCTGGTGGCCCATGACCGTCTCGTCGCGGTCCTGCGGCCCGGAACCGCTCACCAGCACGACCGCCGGGTAGCCGCGGCCCGCGGGGACGGTGAGGGTCCCCGCGAGCGTGACATCGACAGCGCCGCCCGGCAGCCTGACCTCCTCCGCCCGGTACGGAAACGGCGGCTTCGGCGTCTGCGCACGCACCCGTACGCTCGGCTTCTCCACCTTGACCAGGTCGAGGTCGATGCCGACGCCCTGGTGCCACTCGCCCTGGAGACGGCTTCCGCTACCGTCCAGCGTCCCCGAATACGCGGCCCCTATCGCATCGACCCGGAGCGCGAGACGCTCGCCGTCGAAACGCGCGTCGTCCGCCGGCAGCCGGGCGCCCTGGTCGGGGACATCCACCCGGGCCGACAGTTCGCCGTCCGCATGCTGCACGTGAATCACGATACGCAACTCGCCCAGCGCGATCGCACCTTCCCAGATACCCTCGATGCGTTCCGGCCGCTCCGGGGTTTCGGGCAGCGACGCGATGTCCAGGGCCGGGCCGCAGCCCGCGAGCAGCAAGCAAACCAGGACCCAGGACCATCGCACGAAGTGTTCTCCCTACCGCGGGACGCAACATACCCGCGGCCCCGCGGCGCGGGCAAATCACCCCTTCCCGACGCCCGGCCGCCTTGGCGGTCGCGGTTCGCTCCCTTACCCTCGGGCGTTGGTCGGTCGTGGGTAACACTCGATGCGTGTCGTGAGCTGGAACGTCAACGGACTGCGCGCGTGCGCCAGGAAGGGCTTCGTCGACTTCCTGCACGCCTCGCGCGCCGACGTGGTGGGCGTGCAGGAGGTGCGCGCGTTCCGGCACCAGCTCCCGGCGGAGGTCGCGGCGCCCGAGGGCTGGCACGCGGCGTTCGCCGCCGCCGAGCGCCCCGGCTACAGCGGTGTCGCCGTGTACTCCCGCGAGGCGCCGACAGCGATCGAGACCTCGCTGGGAGACGCGCGTTTCGACGCCGAGGGGCGTTTCGTCATCGCGCGTTTCGGGCGGCGGCTCGCCGTGGCTTCGGTGTACTTCCCGAAGGGCAGCGGGCGCGACCGCGACAACAGCCGCGTCCCGTACAAGCTGGATTTCTACGAGGCGGTGTTCGACCGGCTCCAGGCTCTCAGGCGCTACTGCCCGGTCCTGGTTGTGGGCGACTACAACACGGCGCACGAGGCCATCGACCTGGCGCGTCCCGCGTCGAACGTGCGCAGCAGCGGATTCCTCCCGGAGGAGCGCGCCGAGCTGAGCCGCTGGTGCGCGGCCGGCTGGGTCGATACGTTCCGGGCCCTGCATCCCGATGCCCCGGGACACTACTCCTGGTGGCGTCAGTGGGGCGGCGCGCGGGAGAACAACGTCGGCTGGCGCATCGACTACGTCTTCGCCTCGCCTTCCGCGGCGCGGCGCGTTCGCGAGGCGTTCATCTGGCCCGAGGTCCAGGGTTCGGACCATTGCCCGGTCGGCGTGGACATCGACCTGTGACGCGAGGCCGGGGGATCCCCATGGGCGTTGACTTGCGGCGCGGCTTGGCGAATATTGCCCCCTTGCGTTCGGCGCTCCCTCGCCGGCGCACGGGCAGCGTTCTGGACAACTGGAGACGACGATGACCTCTGACACGAATGGAGCGCCCAGCAGACGCACTTTTCTGGGATACGCCGCCATGCTGGGCGCCGGCAGCCAGGCGCTGTGGCACTCCGGGAGCGTGCATGCCGCGGTCACCGCCGCCAAGGACGCCGCACCCGGAGCCGAACCCTGGCCGGCGATGACCTACCGCACGCTCGGCCGCACGGGATTCAACGCCAGCCGGCTCGTGTTCGGCTGCGGCGCCGCGCTGTCGCGCAAGCCGAACGACGCGCTGCTCGAGGCCGCCTTCGCCGCCGGCGTGAACGTCTTCGACGTGGGCGCGCGGCGCTACTACCGGGACGCCGAGCGCAACATGGCCGGATTCCTGGCGCGGCATCGGGACGATGTCTTCCTGATCTCCAAGGCCCAGACCTACCTGGACGTGGGCCCGAACGAAGAGATCACGGTCTCCCAGGCCCGGCAGGCGGCCCGCGTCTGGGCCACCGTCCTCGACGAGAGCCTCGCCGACCTGCAAACCGACCACATCGACGCCTACTACCAGATGGCGGC
>JAPPHP010000314.1 GCA_028821035.1 Gammaproteobacteria bacterium
CTCTGGCACGAGGCGACGTACCGCGAAGAGCGCTATGCCGCGATCGAACTGGCCGTCCACCGTCCCTGCTCGCGCTGGCTGACGATGGACTCCGTGCCGCTGCTCGAGGAACTCGTCGTCGACGGCGCCTGGTGGGACTACGTGGACCGGATCGCGCCGGCGGGCCTCGGGCACATTCTCGCAAGGGAGCCGGACCCCATGGGCGCCGCCATGCGCGCATGGGCGAAGGAAGAGAACATCTGGCGCCGCCGCGCGGCGATCCTGTGCCAGCTCGGCAGGAAGCGTGAACGGACCTGGCGCTGCTCTACGACTGCATCGGGGCGAGCGCCGGCCATGGGGAGTTCTTCGTGCAGAAGGCGATGGGCTGGGCGCTGCGGGACTACTCGCGGACAGACCCGGACGAGGTGTGCCGCTACGTCGACGCGATGGGCCCGGCGCTCCCGAGGCTCACCCAACGGGAAGCATGCAAGCACCTGGGGTAACCGCGGGCCGGTCGTTTGCGCCTCGCGAACGCGGCGCATTAGCATGCCCCCGCAAGATCCAGGAGAGTTCCATGACGCAGTCCACCCCGTACGTCCCGCCGAAAGTCTGGAAGTGGGAAGCCGAGAGCGGCGGTCGCTTCGCCAGCATCAACCGCCCCATCGCCGGCCCCACCCACGAGAAGGAATTGCCCGTCGGAGAGCATCCACTGCAGCTCTACTCCCTCGGGACGCCCAACGGCGTGAAGGTGACGATCCTGCTGGAGGAACTCCTCGCACTCGGCATCGAGGAGGCGGAGTACGACGCCTGGCTCATCAACATCGGCGAGGGGGACCAGTTCGGCAGCGGCTTCGTCGACATCAACCCGAACTCGAAGATCCCGGGCCTGCTCGACCGCGGCACGTCACCGCCGACGCGCGTCTTCGAGTCCGCCGCGATCCTCATGTACCTCGCGGAAAAGTTCGACGCGTTCGTGCCGACGAACGGCGCCGAGCGGGCGGAGTGCCTGTCCTGGATCTTCTGGCAGATGGGGTCCGCGCCCTATCTCGGCGGCGGCTTCGGCCACTTCTACGCCTACGCGCCGGAGAAGTGGGAGTACCCCATCGACCGCTTCGCCATGGAGGTCAAGCGCCAGCTCGACGTGCTCGACCGGAACCTCGCGTCACGCTCGTTCCTCTGCGGGGAGGACTACAACATCGCGGACATGGCCACCTATCCCTGGTACGGCCAACTCGTGCTGAACGGGCTCTACGACTCCAAGGAGTTCCTGCAGGTGGAGTCCTACGCGAACGTGGTCCGGTGGGCGCAGGAGATTCACAACCGGCCGGCGGTGAAACGCGGCCGAAGGGTGAATCGCCCCGGCGGGAGCGGCGTCCGGGAACGGCATGACGCGAGCGACCTGGACGCGACGGAATCCGCGACGTGAGCTACAAACACCCGTCGGGCGAAGCCTTCGGGGGCCGCATCGGCCGCACCGTCTCCCAATCGGAACCCTGGTGGCCCGAGGCGACGCTGCCCCGGGGCAAGCCGAACGTCGTGCTGATCGTGCTCGACGACACCGGCTACGCGCACTTCGGCTGCTACGGCTCGAGCATCGACACGCCCAACATCGACCGGTTGGCGGAGAACGGGCTCCGTTACACCAACTTCCACACGACCGCGCTCTGCTCTCCGACCCGGGCGTGCCTGCTCACCGGGCGCAACCACCATGCGGTCGGGATGCGCGGCATCTCCAACATGGATACCGGCTTCCCGAACATGCGCGGGTTCCTGCCGAAGACGGCCGCGACGCTCGCCGACGTGCTGCGCGAGGCCGGCTACGGCACCTACGCGGCGGGCAAGTGGCACCTGACGCCGATGTCCGAGTGCACGGCCGCCGGTCCCTTCCACAACTGGCCGCTGCAGCGCGGCTTCGACCGGTTCTACGGCTTCATGCAGGGCGAGACCGACCAGTTTTACCCGGAGCTGACGCGCGACAACCACCACGTCGAGGCGCCGGCCCTGCCGGAGGACGGTTATCACGTCTCCGAGGACATCGTCGACCGCTCGATCGGCTTTCTGCGCGACCAGGTGTCGCTGGTGCCGGAGCGACCGTTCTTCCTGTACCTGGCCTTCGGCGCCACGCACTCGCCGCACCAGGCCCCGCAGGAGTATCTCGACAAGTACCGCGGCAGTTTCGATGCCGGGTGGGACGCCGTGCGCCAGGAGTGGTTCGAGCGCCAGAAGCGCCTGGGCGTGATTTCGGAGTCGACGGACCTCGCGCCGCTGAACCCGGGGGTCAGGCCCTGGGACGAGTTGAGCGAGAACGAACAACGGTTCGCGGCCCGCCTCACCGAGGCGTTCGCCGCGCAACTCGACCATACGGACGCCCAGATCGGGCGTCTCGTGCGCTTTCTCGAGGAGATCGACCACCTCGACGACACGCTGCTGATCGTCATGTCCGACAACGGCGCGAGCCAGGAGGGCGGCCCGACCGGCGTCTTCGACGAGATGCGCTGGTTCAACGGCATGGCCGAAAACGTCGACGAGGCCGTGAAGCGGCTCGACGACATCGGCGGCCCGGACAGCCACTCCAACGTACCCTGGGGATGGTCCCAGGTCGGCAACACGCCGCTCAAGTGGTACAAGCAGAACACCCACGGCGGCGGCGTCCGCGACCCGCTGGTCTTCCACTGGCCCGCGGGGCTGACGGACCAGGGTTCCATGCGCCGCGTCTTCTGCCACGCCATCGACATCATGCCGACCGTCCTCGAACTCACCGGGACCGAAGCGCCCGCCGAGTTCCGCGGCGTCGAGCAGATGCCGCTGCACGGCGCCTCGCTGGCCGGGAGCCTCGCGGCGCCGGACGCTTCTCCCGCGCGGTCCGTGCAGTACTTCGAGATGCTCGGACACCGGGGCATCTGGCATGACGGCTGGAAGGCGGTGACGCACCACGACCGGGGGACCGCGTTCGACGACGACCGCTGGGAGCTGTACCACCTCGAGGAGGACTTCTCCGAGACGAACGATCTCGCCGAGCAGCATCCGGAGCGTCTCGCGCAGATGATCGACCTGTGGTGGCAGGAGGCCGAGAAGCACGGTGTCCTCCCGCTCGACGACCGGGCCGCCGCACAGGCGTTCCGCGCCGCGCGCCGGCCGGGGCTGCCCGCGTCGCGGGACGTGTTCGTCTACTACCCGCCGGTCTCCCACATCGTGGCGGACGCCTGTCCGTCGGCCGCGCGGGGCTGGACCACCGAGGTGACCCTCGAACACCCGGAGTCCGGCGGGGACGGTGCGCTGGTCAATCGCGGCACGAAGAACTCCGGCTTCGCGCTCTACATTCGCGAAGGCCGGGTGCACTTCGACTACAACGGCTTTCACGACCACACCGTCGTCGCGGCGCCGTCCGCGTTGCCGGCGGGGGAACACGTGGTGTCGGTCGAGGTCGCGCGGCAGGCGGGACGGCGCGCCGCGGTGCGGCTCCGGGTCGACGGGGCGCTGCAGGCAGAGGGCGAAATCCCCCTGCTGCTCGGCATGCTGTCGAGCACGGGCATAGACTTCGGGCGCTGCATGGCTCCGGTCAATCGCGACTATCACCCGCCGTTCGCCTACCCCGGGAAGATCCGGACGGTTCGGTTCGAGGTGGCCGCCCGACGCACGGAGCAGGACAGGCGCGAGGAGGCGGAACGCGAGGCCCGGGCCGCCATGACAAGGCAATAGACCGGCACAGGGGGATTCGGGCGGACGGGGAGACTCGATGAATACAGCGACGTGCGCGCTGATCGCGACGGCCGCGCTGGCCGCGGGCGCAGGAGCGCACGCCGCGGAGCAGGTGCCCCTGAACGTCTACTTCGGCGATCTGCACCTGCACACGGTGTACTCCAACGACGCCTACGCGCTCGGTTTCACCGAGCGGACGCCGGACGGCGCCTACCGCTACGCAAAGGGCGAGCCGGCGGCGACGCCGAACGGGGGGACCGTTCGCATCGACACGCCCCTCGACTTCCTCGCCGTGACCGACCACGCCGAGTTCCTGGGCGCGATGCACGCCATCGGCGCTCCCGGCAGCGAGTACGCGGACACGGAGATCGGCCGGATCTTGAGAACCCCGGATAGCGGCGCGGAGACGGGAGGTTTCTTCTCCGGCTCGCGCGCGCGGGCGTACATGACTTTCCTCCGCGCCACGCGCTCCGGGCAGATTCCCCCGGGGCTCGCCATCCCGGAGCGGGAGCGCACCGTCTGGCGCAGCACCGTCGAAGATGCGGACGCGCACTACGAGCCCGGCACGTTCACGACCTTCGCGGCCTACGAGTGGAGCAGCATGCTGCCGCGTGCGCCCGACCGGCGGGGCCGCGGGAACATGCATCGCAACGTGATCTTCGAGGGCACGGACAATCTGCCCGACCCCTTCTCCGCGGTGGACTCGCGCCACCCCGAGGACCTCTGGGCGTATCTCGAGCGTCAGCGCATGCGCGGGGTGGACGTGCTGGCGATTCCCCACAATCCGAACATGAGCGACGGACTGATGTTCCGGGACACCGATTCCTTCGGCGAGCCCATCGACGACGACTACGCGGCGCGCCGGACGTGGAACGAACCGCTGGTAGAGGTGACTCAGCAGAAGGGCACCTCGGAGACGCATCCGCTGCTCTCGCCCAACGACGAGTTCGCGGGCTTCGAGCTCTTCACCGAACTCATGACCACCAATACCGAGGGGCAGGTGCCGGGCAGCTACGTGCGCGAGGCGTACCGGAACGGCATCACGCGCGAGGCCAGCGACGGCTTCAACCCCTTCCAGTTCGGGCTCGTCGGCGCCACGGACTTCCACAATGCCATCACGTCCGTCGGCGAGGACCCGACGCGCGTGAATCCCTTGCCACCCGAGACGCGCAAGGACCCGAGGCTGTGGGGCGGGCTGCCGCGCCAGGCCTTCAGCACCTCCGGGCTTACCGCCGTGTGGGCGGAGGAGAACACGCGCGAGGCGCTCTTCGCGGCGTTCCGGAGGCGGGAGACCTATGCCACCACCGGCCCGCGCCTCAAGGTGCGTTTCTTCGGCGGCTTCGCGTATGCCGCCGAACTCCAGGACGACCCCGACTGGGTGTCGCAGGCCCGGGTGGGCGGCGTACCCATGGGTGGAACGCTGGAGGGCGGGGGCGGCGCCGCGCCCGCGTTCGCGGTCGAGGCCTTGAAGGATCCGCCCGGGGCCAATCTCGACCGCATCCAGATCGTGAAGGGCTGGGTGGCGGACGGGCAGAGCCAGGAGCAGGTCTACGATGTCGCCCTCGCAGGCGCGCGCACGGTGGGGGACGACGGCAGCGTCGCGCCCGTCGGCAACACCGTCAACGTCGCGGAAGCCACGTACACGAACACGATCGGCGCCGCGGAACTCAGGGCCGTCTGGTTTGACCCGGACTTCGATCCCGGGCAGCACGCGTTCTACTACGCGCGGGTCCTCGAGATCCCGACCCCGCGCTGGACGACTTACGATGCCGCGGCGCGGGGCGACGAACCGCGCGACGACGTTCCGGCAACGCTGCAGGAACGGGCCTTCACGTCGCCCATCTGGTACCGGCCCCGATAGGCCGTTTCGCGGGCATGAAACGCGTCCTCATGGCCTTGCTGGTCGTCGTGCTCGTGATAGCCATGGGGGCGCCACTCACGCTGTGGATCGGCGCCTACGCCTCGCTGGACCACGACTTCGCGCACTCCCGCGCGACCGCCGCACTCGACGCCTTCGATCCGGCGGGAAGCCCATCCGCGACGCCCACGCTGTCACTGATCGAAGCCGGTTCGATGACTTTCCGGGCGCGCACGGCGGGGTTCGCGGGTGACCGCGGCAACGTCATCCTGCTGCACGGCTTCCCCGAGTCCTCGGCCATGTACGTCCCCATGATCCCGGTGCTCGCGCGGGCCGGTTACCGGGTCGTGGCGCCCGACCAGCGCGGCTACAGCCCCGGCGCGAGACCCGACGACCTGGACGCTTACACCACGGACAAGCTGGCCGCGGACGTGTTCGCCATCGCCGACGTGGTAGGCTTCGACCGCTTCCACCTGGTCGGCCACGACTGGGGCGCGGCGGTCGGCTGGCTGATGGTGTTCGACGCCTCACCGCGCATCCGCAGCTGGTCCGCGCTGTCCATTCCGCACATGGGCGCCTACGCCGCGGCGATCGCGAGCGATCCGGACCAACGCGAGCGCAGCGCCTATCTCGGGTTCTTTCAGTTGCCCTGGCTGCCGGAGGCGCTCATGTCCTTCAACGGGTTCGCCATGATGCGCAACCTGCTCTACGCCGAGCATGGACCCGGAAACGTCGACGAGTACGTCGCCATCTTCTCCGAGCCCGGCGCCCTGACGGCCGCGCTCCACTGGTACCGGGCCTCCGGGCTCGCAACGCCGCCGCCAGAGCGCCCCGTCACGATTCCCACGGCGTACATCTGGGGAAACCAGGACCCCGCGGTCGGCGATCGGGCGGTTCAGACCCAGCGGCGGTACTTCGACGGCAACCTGTGGGAGACCGAACTCGACACGGGACACTGGCTCATGGAGACGGAGCCGCGCGCGGTCACGGACGCCGTGCTGGCGCACATAGGACGGCATCGCTGAAGGGGCGGGCCGCCCGGCGCGAACAGGCGGCGGTCCGCGTCAGGCTGGCACCTTCGGGACGTAACGCACACGCGGAAAGCCCTCGAAGTCGATGTCCTGCGTCCACAGCGTCGCGCCGGTCAGTTCCGCGGTGGCCAGTATGATCCCGTCGGCCATTGCCAACCCCCTGTCCTGCGCGAGCCGCGCGGCTTCGAGCGCCAGGGAAGCGGTCAACGGCACCTCCCGCCCGCGACTCATCAGCGCGGCCGCCCGTAGCGCCTCGCCCTCCCCGCGGCGGCGCAGCACCACGCGGAAGACCTCGAACATGCACACGGTGGGCACGACCAGCCGCCCTGTATCCGTAAGCGGCTCCGCGTAGATGCCGGCGTTGGGCCCGTCCGCGAAGTACTCGATCCAGCCGGACGAATCGACCAGGTTGAGCGCGATCTCGGTCACGCTCCAAGGGTGCGGTCCGGCTCGCGCTCGAACCCCGGGTCCATGCCCGCCAGAAAGCCCCGCATCTCGCCGATGCTTCGCACGGGCACCAGTTCGATGCGGTCTCCGTACGACAGGACCTGCAGGCGCTGCCCCGGCCGGAGACCGAGGGACTCGCGCACCGGCTTGGGGATGACCACCTGGAACTTCGGGGATACCTTGACCTGTTGCACGACGAAGTCCATCGATCAGAGAGACGTAAAACGACTCTAGCACGGTATCGGGCGCGATGGCGATGCACTACGGGCCGCCAGGACTAAGCGGCCTGGGCAGGCCCCAACGCAATATGACTGTGCGAGCGAGTCAACGGCCTGGCCAGCTCGATGTCGATCACCGCACGCCCCCCGAGTTCACCCAGGAGTTCACGGCATTCCTGCTGTGCTTCGGCGGTCTGCGCGCGAAACCAGTCGAGCGTGCGCTGGTGGACCCAAAGGGAATACAGGCTCGCGCCGTTGCCCAACTCGACGCCGCGCACGACCGTCCTGAACCTTCCAATGACCGCCTCATCCATGTCCTTGGAAACCATGAATCCTTCGGGCTCGTCCGTCTTGTCCCGTACCCACTCGTTATAGATCTCCGCCGTCCGTGGCATGGACTCTCCAGCGGCTTCGATACACAACCGCAACAGGTCCAGCGTCTTGCCCGGGAGTTCGTCGTCGGGTGCGAACTCCATCGGGAAGTCAGCGAACTCCGGACTCTGGACATGCGGCGTGTTCATGGCCTCCGTCCAACGGAACACCCGCGGCGCGCGTTGCTTCATGATGGTCGCCGGTTGCGGGTCACGTGCCAGGTGACCGAAGAGAGGCGCCATCAGGTCGAAGTCGGCGACTGACGGCCGGCCACCGAAGAGGTACGGCGTGTCGACGAAGTGCTGTTCCAACAAGTCCAACGTCTCCAGGTAGAGCAACTCGAACAGGGGTAACGCGGCTTCCGTCGCGCCGAGCCCCCCGCGCTTGCCTTCCATCCGGTCGGCGATGAGCCGGCCGAAGTGATCCACCTCCTCGTTGCTGCCCTGGGGCTTGAAGGACCGGCCAAACTCCCGGCCGACAAAGCCATAGTTTTCGTCCATGTAGTTCCAGCGGTAGTGCCACGCCGGCCGGCCAAGCAGCCCATGGATGAGCACTTCGAACAGGCGAGCCGCGAGGCCTTGCTTGACGCCCGGGGGATATACGGCGGGCTCGGGGTAGCGCGTCTCCAGTTCATCCATGATGGCAACGGTGTCCTGAATGGCGGTGCCGTCAGCGAGCTCCACCTGGGGAATCCGATGATTCAGGGTATTGGCGCGCACGTGCTCCCGGAAGCGCGGGTGTCCCGGCACTCTCTCAACGAAAGGGATACCTTTTTTCAGCAGGTAGCTGCGCGTCTTGGCGGTCCAGTAAGACGCAAAGGAACCGTACAGGTAGATTGTCATCGCGTGGTTCTCCTTCTCAAACCGCCATCTGCCGCCCGACGAGACGGCTGTAAAGGCCGCCGCCGGCCATCAACTCCTCGTGTCCCCCGGCCTCCCGGGTGCGCCCCGCGTCCAGCACGACGATCCGATCGGCATTGCGCACGGTGGAGAGGCGGTGCGCGATCACGATGGTCGTGCGTTCGGTCATCAGCTCCTCGAGCGCGTGCCGCACGGCCTGCTCGTTTACGGCGTCGAGATGCGACGTCGCTTCGTCGAGGATGAGCACCTGGGCGTCCTTGAGGAACGCCCGGGCGATCGCGACCCGCTGGCGCTGTCCCCCGGACAGCCGCACCCCCCGCTCGCCGACACGGGTCTCGAGCCCGTCCGGGAGGGCCTCTACGAATGCGTCCAGGGATGCCCGGCGCACCGCTTCGTCGAGGTCGGTCCCGGTCGCGTCCGGCTTCGCCAGGAGGATGTTGGCGCGCAGGGTCTCGTTGAAGAGATACGTGTCCTGCGTGACCAGCGCGATGCGGTCGCGCAGTTCGTCGAGCCGGTATGCGCGCAGGTCGTGGCCATCCAGGCGGATGACGCCCGAACCCGGGTCCCAGAAACGCATCAGGAGGTGCGCGGCGGTGGTCTTGCCGGCCCCCGAGGAACCGACCAGCGCCACCGTCTTGCCGGCCGGCACGTTGAAGGTGGCGCCGTCGAGGGCGAGGCGTCCGTTCCCGAAGTAGGAGAAGTCCACGTCGCGGACGTCAATCTCCACTCCCCCGGGACGCGACGGCGCGCCCACGCCGGGGCCGTCGGTCACCGCTTCGACCTCGTTATGGACCGCGTAGAGGCGCCGCGTCGCACCCAGGGTGTCGGCAAGCTGCCGGCCGATGTGGGCGATCTCGGACACGGGCAGGAACGCAGCCATCGCCAGCAGGGTCAGCATGGGCAGGATCGCGGGATCGAGCGCATCGGCGCCGACCAGGTGCGTACCGGTGGCCACCACCACCAGCCCGCCGAGACCCGTGACGGCTTCGAGGATCGCGGTCTGCTTCGTGAGGTCGGCGAAGAAGGGCAGCCGCAGCCCCGTGTGCCGCTCGATGCGCGCCACGAAGTCGGCCCCGCGCGCCTCCGTGCGCTGGAACGCGAGGATCTCCGGCAATCCCTGGACGGTGTCCACCGCGTGCGCGTTCATCTCGCCGAAGGCCTCCCGGGCCCGCGAAC
>JAPPHP010000090.1:0-2883 GCA_028821035.1 Gammaproteobacteria bacterium
GGCTACGGGCCCGGAGGACGACTCGCGGCCGCTGCCCTCGGCCGCGGAGCGGTCGCGTCGAGGCTTGCGCTTGTTGGGTCTGGACTGCGCGTCGGCCCTGTTCTCCTGAGCGCCGGAGGCGCGCTCCTCGGCCGCGCCCTGCTGGTCGGCCGACCCGCGGCGGCGCCCCCGCCGGGGGCCGCGGTCTTCGGTCGCTTTGGCCTGGCCCGGGTCGTCCTGTCGACGTCTGCCGTCGCCCTGTCCCCGTGCGCGCGAACCGGCGCGATCACGGTCCCGGTCCCGGTCCCGATCCCGATCACGGTCGCGATCCCGGTCCCGGTCCCGGTCCCGGTCCCGGTCGCGGTCGCGGGCCCGGCCCTGGCTTTCCTCGGCTCTCGAGGCGCTGCCGTTGCCGCGGCTGCTCTGTCGCTCCTGGCCGCGCCGCGACCGGCCGCGCCGCTCCTGGTCGCCGCGGCGTTCGCGTCGCTCCTGTCCTTCCGTACGGCGTTCGGCCCGGTTCGCTCCCTGGCCGCGCGAACGGTCGCCCTGCCGCTTGGGTCCCTCTTCGCGGGGCCGCTGGCGGGGACCGTCGGACTTCTCCTGGCGGCGCTGTGGGGTCGCATCTTCGTCGCCGCCGAACAGGTTGGCGAACAGCTTGCGCAGAGGGCCGGGACGAGAGGGGGTCGGCGCCGGTTGCGCGGGCGCCATGGACTTGACGGCCGGCTCCTGCGCGCGAGGCTTGCGGCCGTTGTCGCGCGGCGCGGGCACCTCGACGTCGCTCGCCGTGTCCGCCAGTTCGTAGCTCAGCACGGCCGTTTCCGCCGCCGCGTCGTCCTCGCGGATGCGCTGGACTTCGTAGTGGGGCGTCTCCAGGTTGCCGGCCGGCACGATCACCAGGTGGGTGTTCGTGCGGCGTTCGATGTCCGCGACGTCGCCGCGTTTCTCGTTCAGGAGGTATGCCGCGACATTGAGCGGCACCAGCGCCCGCACGATGGAGCTGCGTTCCTTCAGGGATTCCTCTTCCATGACGCGCAGGATCGACAGGGCGAGGGAGCGGATGTCGTGAATGCGCCCCTGGCCGCCGCAGCGCGGGCAGACCTCGGTGGTCATCTCCACCAGGGACGGCCGCAGGCGTTGCCGTGACATCTCCAGCAGTCCGAACCGCGAGATGCGCCCGGTCTGGATGCGTGCCCGGTCCGCCTCCAGCGCTTCGCGCAGGCGCGTCTCCACGGCCCGCTGATTCCTGGTGCTCGACATGTCGATGAAGTCGATGACGATCAGGCCGCCCACGTCGCGCAGGCGCAACTGGCGGGCGATTTCCTCCGCCGCCTCGAGATTGGTGTTGAGGGCCGTCTCCTCGATGTCCGCTCCGCGGGTCGCCCGCGCGGAGTTGATGTCGATCGACACCAGCGCCTCGGTGGGGTCGATGACGACCGCGCCGCCGGACGGCAGCTTCACTTCGTGGTGGAAGGCCGTCTCGATCTGGGTCTCGATCTGGTAGCGGCTGAACAGGGGGACGTCGTCGGAGTAGAGACGGATGCGGTCCTTGTAGCCGGGCATGACCTGGTCGACGAACCGGGAGGCTTCCCCGAACGCCTCCTCGCTGTCGATGAGGACCTCGCCGATGTCCTGTCGCAGGTAGTCGCGAATGGCGCGCAGGACGACGTTGTTCTCCTGGTAGATCAGCGCGGGGGCCTTCTGGTCGACGCCCGCGGTGCGGATGGCCTCCCAGAGCTGCAGCAGGTAGTCGAGGTCCCACTGCAGTTCCTCGGCGGAACGGCCGACGCCGGCGGTGCGGACGATGACGCCCATGCCGTCGGGAATCGCAAGCCCCGACAGCGACTCGCGCAGGCTTTCGCGGTCCTCGCCCTCGATTCGCCGGGAGATGCCTCCGGCGCGCGGGTTGTTGGGCAGGAGGACCATGTACCGGCCGGCCAGGCTGAGGAACGTGGTCAGCGCGGCGCCCTTGTTCCCGCGCTCTTCCTTGTCGACCTGGACCAGGAACTGTTGGCCTGGCGCGATCAGGTCGCTGATGCTGGGTCGCCGACCCTCCGCATCGGCCTGGTCGGCCTTGTCCGGCTTCGTGAACAGTTCCCGGGAGATTTCCTTGGCGGGAAGGAACCCGTGGCGGTCGGAGCCGAACTCGATGAAGGCGGCCCCCAGGCTCGGTTCTACGCTGGTGACCTTGGCCTGGTAGACGTTGCCTTTCTTCTGCTCCCGCCCGTAACTCTCGATATCGAAGTCATACAGGCGTTGGCCGTCCACGAGTGCGACGCGCACCTCTTCGGGCTGCGTCGCATTGATGAGCATGCGTTTCATAGTGCAGTAATTCCATGGTTACGGCGCGAAACGCGCTCGAGTCCGAAAGCGTCGAGCGAAGCGTCGGCGGGCAAGGCGCGGTCCCGGGTCTCGGAACTGGGCGCCGGTGTCCGGACGCAGGGTCGCAGGCGGGCGCGGGTTGGCCGGGCGGTGCGCCTGGCCGTTCCCCTGCCTGCCTTTGCTGCCCAAGGGCCATGCGGCCCGCCGCTTTGCGGGGCGCTGGCTGCGAAGAAACTCGTTGGCATGCGCTTCGGGCGGCTACCCGGCGTGCGAGGCCCGCGGGCCGGCGGCACGAACTGCGGTGCCGTTGCACGTCCACACGTCGCATCGCCCCGCGGGGCGTGCCGGGATGCGTCGAACTGCGCTTGCTCCTTCGGCGAAAATCGAGCGCGGCTGTTGCCGTCAATCGTTGTGTCGAAATCAAGTGCGGTAGTCAGATTCCGCGATGCGCGGCGCCAGGGCCGCGTGCTTTCGGTCTTGCAGGCGGTGCGCCGCCAGGGTATCGAACCAGGCCGGACGCGTCCGTCACACTGCCCGCGCGCTTGTCGCGCGGGCCGGTTGCGTGCCTTGCCGAAGCGCAGGCAC
>JAPPHP010000090.1:2893-9587 GCA_028821035.1 Gammaproteobacteria bacterium
ACTCCTCCGGGGCCGCCCGGCGGCACAAGACGGCCGCCGGGTTGCGGGCGGGGCCCGGTTGCGTGCCTTGCCGAAGCGCAGGCACTATAGCATTGGCATTTAAGTTATTCAAACGGTTGGACATTTCTGAGCACCCCGGACGGGCCTCCACGACGCCGGTCAGCCATCACACGGTACGCGAGCGGGCGGGGCAGCGCCTCGACAACTTCCTGCTGGCCACCCTGAAGCGGGTTCCGCGCAGCCGCGTGTACGCCATGGTGCGCAAGGGCGAGGTGCGCGTGAACGGCGGGCGCGCGCGCCCGAACACGCGCCTCGCCGAGGGGGATGTCGTTCGCATTCCGCCGGTGGCGGCGGCCGCCCCCCCCGCCCGGGGGGCCGGGGCCCCGCGGCGGGGGCCCCCCCCGCGCGCGGGGAAAAGGGTACAGGGCCCCCCGGGGGGGGGCGGGCGGGGGCCCCCCACCCCGCCCCGCGCGGGGGGGGGGGGGGGGCGGGTGCCGCGGGGGGGGGGGGCCGCCGCCCCGGCGCGGGGTCCGGCGGCCGAGCGGCTCGGACCCTCGATTCGCGCGGGAATCCTGTACGAGGACCGGCAGCTCGTCGTCCTCGACAAGCCGGCCGGCATCGCGGCGCACGGCGGCAGCGGCGTGTCGGCGGGGGTCATCGAGGCGTTGCGCGCGATGTCCCCCGAACAGGGCTTCGAGCTGGTCCACCGGCTGGACCGCGATACGTCGGGATGCCTGGTGATCGCGAAGGATCGCCCCACCCTGCTCGAGTTGCATGGGGCGTTTCGGGAGGGCGCGGTCAAGAAGTCCTACGACCTCGTGGTCGACGGGCGCTGGCCCCGGCGGCTGCGCACCGTGCGCGACCGGCTGCGGCGCTACACGTTGCCGAACGGGGAGCGCCGCGTGCGGGTGGACGTGGAGGGTTTGCCGGCGAGGACGGACTTCGAGGTCGTCGAGTTCGCCGGAGCGTGCACCTGGCTGCGCGCTTTCCCGCGTACGGGACGCACCCACCAGATCCGTGTTCACACGGCCGCGCGGGGGCACGCGATCCTCGGGGACCGCAAGTACGCCGACCGGGGCAGCGCGGGCCCGGGGGCGCGCCGCCTGATGCTGCACGCGTCGTCCATCGCGTTCCCGCTCGACGGGCAACGGCGCCGCTTCGAAGCGCCGCCGGACCGGCGGTTCGTGGAGACCTGGGAGCGCCTGCGCTCCTGAGAGGGCCCGGCCGCGCGCGGCGCTCAGGTCTGGAAGAAAGCGACGCCCTCGGCCCGCAGCATGCGTCCGAGTTCGATGAGCGGCAAACCGATCAGGGCGGTGGGGTCCCGGGTGGCTAGTTCGCGGCAAAGCAGGATGCCCTGGCCCTCCGACTTGATCCCGCCCGCGCAGTCGAGCGGCTGCTCGCTGGCGACGTACCGTTCGATTTCCTCCGACGTCAGTTCGCGGAAGTGCACCCGCGTCTCGTCGATGTGACCTTGCCGGTTGCCCGTTTGCGTGTTCAGGACGAGCAGGGACGTGAGGAACGTCACGGTACGCCCGGAGAGGGACCCGAGCAGCGCGACGGCCCGCTCGTGCGTGCCCGGCTTGCCGAGCGTCCGGGCGCCTTCCGCCGCCACCTGGTCGGAAGCGATCACGATCGAGGGCGCCCGGTTTGCCGCGACCGCGTCGGCCTTGGCGTTTGCCAGCCGCAGCACGAGGTCGCGGGGTTGCTCGCCCGGCCCCGGGGTCTCGTCGACGTCCGGGGACGCGACTTCGAACGCGACACCGAGTCGCCCCAGGAGTTGGCGTCGGTAGGGAGAGGACGAGGCGAGGACGATGCGCATGTCGCGGCAGTTTGTCGGAACACGCTGGCCCGGAGCAAGGGCGCCTGGACCGGGTGTCGAAACCCGGGGGCACCCGTATCGACCCTTGTCCCCGTCGTTTTGACACGCTCCGGGGCCACGCCGATAATGCGCGGCGCCATGGGCACTGGACGGTCGTTCCTGCTGGATCCGCGGGCACTGGCGCGCTCCGGGAAGTCGTGGGCGGGCATGGTTCCCGTGCGCGGTTTCGACCGCCTGGCGGTGCTGGCCGGCGCGCGTGCGACGGCCGTGGACGTGCGGCTCGACTTCGGGCTGGACGACGACGGGAGATGTCGCGTGCGCGGGCATGCGCAGTTGCGGGCCGAAGTGCCCTGTCAGCGATGTGCCCGCACGGTAACGCGCGCCGTGGAGGCCGATATCGACCTGTTCGTGCTCGCCTCGGAGGCGGAGGCGCGGGCGCTGACGCCGGGGCACGACACCTGCGTGGTGACGGACCCCAGGGTGCCGGTCGCGGCGTTGATCGAGGACGACCTGCTGCTCGGCTTTCCGGAGCACGGGTGCGAGGACCGCGACGCCTGCCCGCACGCGAGCCTCGAAGCGTATCGGGCTCCGTCGCCGGAGCTCGAGGACGGGCCGTCGCGTGCGCGCCGGGACAGTCCGTTCGCCGTGCTCGAGGACATGACGGTGGCGCGGGACACGGGCGCGGGTTGACAGGCCTCAGGGCACCCACGACCAGAGAACGACGACAAGGACGCAAGAGAATAGGCTGACAACATGGCCGTACAGCAGAACAAGGGCACGCGGGCGCGGCGCGGCAGTCGCCGCGGGCACGACACGCTCAAGAAGCCGACGTTGGCCATCGATCCGACGACCGGCGAGACCCATCGGCGTCACCACGTGACGCGGGACGGCTTCTATCGGGGCCGCAAGGCCGTCGACGTCTGACCGCGCAGAGCCGCCGATTCACCGCATCGCCGTAGACACGCTCGGCGCGGACGCCGCGCCCGAGGTGCTCGCGCTCGGTGCCCTCGACCTCGCAGAGGCCCACGGCGTCGAACTGGCCCTCGTCGGCGACGCGGAGCGGCTCGCAAGCCTGGTCGGAACACGCTCGCATCGGGTCGTGGGTGCGGCGCGCGCGATCACCCACGACGACTCGGTGCGCGACGCGTTGCGCGGCAAGATCGACTCGTCCATGCGGCGCGCGATCACGCTCGTCGCCGCGGGCGAGGCCGACGCCGTCGTGAGCGCGGGCAACACCGGGGCGCTGATGGCGCTGTCCCGCCACCTCCTTCCGATGCTGCCGGGCATCGACCGCCCGGCCATCGTCAAGCCGTTCGTCGGGCGTGGAGGCGCCAGGTGCTGGGTTCTGGATCTCGGCGCGAACCTGTCCTGCACCGCGGAACAGCTGCACCGCTTCGGGCGTATGGGAGCCGCCGTCGCGGAGGCGGCGGGCGGGGTGACGGCGCCGCGGGTGGGGCTGCTGAACGTTGGCGTCGAGCACAGCAAGGGTCCGCGCGAGGTCCGCGCGGCGGCGGAACGGATGGCGGCGGACGAGGGGCTGTCCTTCGCCGGGTTCGTGGAGGCCAACGAGCTGTTCGACGGCAAGGTCGACGTCGTCGTCTGCGACGGTTTCGCGGGCAACGTCGCGCTGAAGGCGACCGAGGGGGCCGCCGCGATGGCGCGCCACCTGCTCGGGACGGAACTCGGCGGCGCCCGGCTCGTGCGGCTCCTCCTCGCGGGGCGGCTGCGCCGCCTCGCCGCCGCGTACAATCCTCAGGCCTACAACGGAGCGACATTCGTCGGCCTGCAGGGCGTGGTGGTGAAGAGCCACGGGGGGGCGGACCGCGTCGGCTTCCGCGAGGCGGTCGGCCAGGCCGTGCGCGACCTGGAGTCCGATCTGGTCGGCAAGATCGTCTCGCGCCTTGCGGGACAGAGCACAGAACGGGAAGGCAAGGAATGAGTCTCGGTTTCGTATTCCCCGGACAGGGCGCGCAGGCGGTGGGCATGGGCGGTGAGTTCCTGGACAGTGACCCGGCCGTCCGGCGGCGGTTCGACGAGGCGAACGAGGCGCTCGGTTTCGACCTCGTCTCCGTGATGCTCGAAGGACCGGCGGAACGGCTCGCCGAGACCGAAGTGACGCAGCCGGCGCTGCTCACCGTGGGCGTCGCCCTGTGGGACGCCTGGTGTGGCAGGGGCGGGCCGAGGCCGGCGGTTCTCGCGGGGCACAGCCTGGGCGAGTACACCGCGTTGGCCGTGTCCGGGGCCCTGTCGTTTGTCGACGCGGTCCGCCTCGTCCATCAGCGGGGCCGCTTCATGCAGGAGGCGGTGCCTGTCGGCGAGGGCGCCATGGCGGCCGTGCTCGGCCTGGAGGACGAGACAGTCGCCGACTGTTGTGCCGGGACCGAGGGCGTCGTCGCACCGGCGAACCTCAACGCCCCGGGGCAGGTCGTGATCTCGGGAGCGGCATCGGCGGTCGGACAGGCGGTGGAAGCCTGCAAGGAAGCGGGCGCCCGGCGGGCCGTGCTGCTGAACGTGAGCGGTCCGTTCCACTGCGAACTGATGCGTCCCGCTGCCGAGCGGCTGCGGGCCGCGCTCGACGCCGTTGAAATCCGCCAACCGGAGATTCCGGTCGTACACAACGTCGACGCCGGCGTGGCCGCGAACCCGGAGGAAATCCGCCGGAAGCTGGTGGACCAGCTCGATTCGCCGGTGCGCTGGCGCGAGTGCGTCCTGGCGATGCGGGAGCGCGGCGCCGACCGGTTGGTGGAGTGCGGGCCGGGGAACGTGCTCGCCGGCCTGGTGCGCCGCATCGACCGCGCGCTCGAGATGGCCAGCGTCGGCACGCCGGCGGCGATGGAGGCGGCGCTCCAATGACGGAGACGCGCGTCGCCCTGGTCACGGGCGCGAGCCGGGGCATCGGGCGTGCCGTGGCGCTGCGGCTTGCGGCGGACGGCCACCGGGTCATCGGCACCGCGACCACCGAGGCCGGCGTGGAGACGCTCGCGGAGGCCCTCGGCGAACGCGGGTCGGCGGTGCAGCTACGCCTGGAGGATCCTGCCTCGGTCGAGGGAGCCCTGCGGTGGGTCGAGGCCGAGGCTGGGCCGCCGCTCGTGCTGGTGAACAACGCCGGAATCGCGCGGGACGGGCTGCTCATGCGGCTGTCGCCCGACGCCTGGGATGAAGTGGTCGGCACGAACCTGGGCGGCGTGTATCGGCTCACGAGGCCGCTGCTGCGGGGCATGATGCGCGCGCGCTGGGGCCGCGTCGTGAACGTCAGTTCCGTCGTCGGGCGCATGGGCAACGCCGGACAGACGAACTACGCGGCGGCGAAGGCCGGCATCGAGGGCTTCACGCGTGCCCTGGCGCGCGAGGTGGGTTCGCGCGGCATCACCGTGAACGCCGTTGCGCCCGGCTTCATCGAGACCGACATGACGGCGGCCCTCGACGAGGCGCAGCGGGCCGCCATGCTGGATGGCATTCCGCTCGGGCGGATGGGCGTGCCGGAGGACGTGGCGGCCGTCGTGTCGTTCCTGGTCGGGGAGGGCGCCGCCTACATCACGGGCGAGACGGTGCACGTCAACGGCGGATTGCACATGGCCTGACCGGTGCATACACTAGGCGCCGCTCCGCACGGGGAGGATCGACGAATACGATGAGCAGCGTTGAGGAACGGGTCAAGAAACTGATCTGCGAACAGCTCGGCGTCAAGGAAGACCAGGTCAAGGACGAGGCATCGTTCGTCGAGGACCTGGGCGCCGATTCGCTCGATACCGTCGAGCTCGTGATGGCCCTCGAAGAGGAGTTCGAGACCGAAATCCCGGACGAGGAGGCCGAGAAGATCACGACCGTGAAGGAGGCGATCGACTACATCCTCGCGAACCAGTAGCGCCCGCCTCGGCGGGGCCGGACCGGCCCGGCTTGCTCGTTCTCCCGGGGGTGCACGGCACGTCTGCCGCCACCCCGCTCGTTTGTTCGTTGCGGGGTTTCGTTGCGGCGGGGTTCGTTGCGGACGCGCGCGTAGCGGATGGGCTCCGCCCGACTCGGCGTCGGGCCACTGTTCAGGCTGACCTCAGGTAAACCCGTGGAAAAGCGCAGGGTAGTCGTCACCGGGCTGGGCATGCTCTCTCCCATCGGCAACACGGTGGAAGAGTCCTGGGCCAACGCCCTGGCGGGAAAGAGCGGCGCCGCCGCCATAGACACGTTCGACACGGCGAAGCACGGCGTGAAGATCGCCGCGACCGTCAAGGACTTCGACGTGGGCGACCATCTCGACCGGCGGGAAGCGCGGCGCATCGATCCGTTCATCCAGTACGGTCTCGTGGCCGGCGTGGAGGCCGTGGAAGACGCCGGGCTCGCGGACCTGCCGGAGGAGGCGCGGCTGCGCACCGGCGTGGCCATCGGATCCGGGATCGGCGGCATCAACACCATCGAGGATACGCACTCCACGCTGTTGCGCGGGGGCCCGCGCCGCGTGTCCCCGTTCTTCGTCCCGGCCAGCATCATCAACATGATTTCGGGGAACCTCTCGATCCGCTATGGCTTCGGAGGCCCCAACGCCGCCATCGTGACGGCGTGCGCGACCGGCACCCACAACATCGGCTACGGCGCCCGCCTGATCCAGTACGGCGATGCGGACGTGATGGTCGTGGGCGGCTCGGAACAGGCGACCTCGCCGTTGACGGTGGCCGGATTCGCCGCCATGCGCGCGCTCTCTTCGCGCAACGACGAGCCGGAGCGGGCGAGCCGTCCGTGGGACCGGGACCGCGACGGGTTCGTGCTCGGGGACGGTGCCGGGGTGATGGTCCTGGAGGACTACGAACACGCCGTGGCGCGCGGGGCACGGATCTACTGCGAGATGGCGGGCATGGGCATGAGCGGGGACGCGCATCACATCAC
>JAPPHP010000422.1 GCA_028821035.1 Gammaproteobacteria bacterium
CTTGCGGGCGAACTCCCGCACCGCCGCCTGGGCCCCGCCGACCACCGGTCCGACGATGACCAGGATCAGGAGGGCCATGTAGGGGACCATGATGCGGGAAAAGGGCAGCAGCCGTTCCGCAGGGACCTGGACGTTCTCACAGACGGCATCCTTCGACCCCGTCCCCCGGAGGCCGATGACGTTCCAGCTCTCGTCGTCGATCTCGCACTCCGACTTGTGCAGCACGCCCAGGTGCGGCTCGCCCCCCGGCTGCGAGATGCCGAGAAGCAGCCAGTCCGCGTGGTCGCACCCCGAGTTGAAGGCCCAGCGGCCGCTGACGACCGCGCCCTCTTCCGTGATGGCCGGCGCGTGGCCCACGGGGCCGAGGCTCGCGGACACCAGCGTCCCCGGGTCCCGCCACACGGCTTCCTGGACGGCCGGCGGATACCGGCCGACGACGTAGTTGTGCATGCCCCAGACGAAGTTGCACCAGCCGGTCGACATGCAGCCCTCTGCAAGGATGCCGCAGACGTCCACGAACTCGCGGATCGTGTAAGGGGAACCGTGCTTGAGCATCTGGGGCAGGCCGGCCCGCTGCAGCGCCGTGAGGACTTCCGCGTGCAGGCATCCGAGCCGCTCCGTGGCGGCGGCGCGGTTGCGGGCGAGCGTGGCGACGACCCGCGCGCGCTCCCGCAGCGTGGGAGCTTCCTGCGCCGGCATGGGATTCCAGGTTCCGCGGGCTACAGTTCGAGGGGCTCGCCCTGGGCGACCTTCTGCGGCTCCTCCCGCCATGCGTCGGAGGTGTCGACGTACAACTCGATCCCGTTGCCGTCCGGGTCCTCGAAGTACAGCGACAGCGTGACCTCGTGATCCACCGGCCTGGTCCGGACTCCCGCCGCGTCCAAGTGCGCCTTGGCCTCCCGCAGGACGTCGATGTCGTTGCCGATCTTGAACGCCACGTGGGCGAGGCCGGTGGACCCCTTGCCTGGTCCGCTCGGCGTCCGCTCCCAGGGCGGCGATGGCGAAGTCGTGGTGGTTGCCCATCGTGAAGAACGCCATGGGCGGCTCCTCCATGTGCGCACATACGGTCATGCCCAGCACGTCGCGGTAGAAAGCCTCCGCGCGCGTGAGGTCGCCGACTTTCAGGACCACGTGACCCAAGGACTCGATGCGCATGACCCACCCCTTGCCTTGACCCCAGGACTCCCGGAGATTGCGGCGCTTCCCAAGCTATTGTCAAATCAACGGGGACGACATGCCCGACCTCAACTTCATCGCGCACCCGCTGACGGGAACGCCGTTCGGCGCCGCCCTGGACCTCGCCATCCTCCTCGCGGCCGTGTTCTGGGTGCTCTCGGTCACGACGCGCGACTACTCGTGGGTGGACCGGGTCTGGCAGATCTGCCCGCCGGTCTACTGCCTGATCGTCGCGGCGTCCGCCGACTTCGAGTCCACGCGGCTGAACGTCATGACGGCGCTGGTCGTGCTGTGGGGCGCCCGCCTCACCTTCAACCTGGCGCGCAAGGGCGGGTTCCGCGTAGGCGCCGAGGACCATCGTTGGGCCGTGGTGCGCGAGCGGCTCGGTCCCGTGGGTTCCCAGGTGCTCAACGTGGTGTTCGTCGCCGTGGGGCAGATGCTCCTGATCTGGCTGTTCACGGCGCCCATCCACCAGGCCTGGGCCTTCCAGGACGCCCCGTTCAACGCCCTGGACGTCATCGCCACGGTAGTCTTCGCCACCCTGCTCGTCGGCGAGACGGTGGCGGACGAGCAGATGTGGCGGTTCCAGCAGGACAAGAAACGCAGGGTAGAGGCCGGCGAGACGGTGGCGCAACCGTTCATGACCGCCGGACTGTTCAAGTACTGCCGGCACCCCAACTACCTGTGCGAGTTGGGGATGTGGTGGGTGTTCTACCTGTTCGCCGTGGCCGCGTCGGGCGCGTGGCTCCACTGGACCGCCCTCGGCTTCGTGCTCCTTTCGGCGCTCTTCGCCGGGTCGATCCCGCTCGGCGAGCGCATATCCGCCGAGCGTTATCCGTCCTACCGCGACTACCAGGCGACCACCCGGTGCCTGGTTCCCCTGCCTCGGCGGAGCGCAAGGACGCCGGGCTGAGGGCGCGGACCGCTCAGGTCTGGCGGAAGTCCCGACTACCCCGCCGCAACAGCTTGAGCCGGCTCTCGAAGTCGTCGCGACCGACGTAGCAGCCCCGCAGGAGCCGGTCCCCGGTGGCCGGGTCGAACGCGTCGCGCCCATGGAGGATGCGGCGGTTGTCGAACACCTGGCACTCCCCCGCGCGCAGCCGGATCCGCAACTGCATCGCTTCGCTCGCCGCGATCGCGAGCAGCCCGCGGAACGCCCGGTAGAACGCCGTCTGCGATTCCGGTTCGATGTCCACCGGGCCGAGCAGGGCCGGATGCAGCCGGGAACCGACGATCTCGCCGTCGTCGTCGACGTCGATGACCGGCGCGCGATTGGCGATGTCCCAGTCCTGCGCGATCGAGGTGAACGTTACGCGGCGGGTGCTGAGCAGTTCGAACGCGGCGGCGTCGGTGTCGCGCAACGCCTCGGCGCAGGCGATCGAGTCGGCCAGCACGCTGTCTCCGCCGGCCGCGTCGTTGCGCAGGCAGTGCAGGAACTGGATGCCCGGCGGGTGCCGGCGGCTCGGGAGGTCGCTGTGTGGCTGCAGGCGACCGGCCGTGTAGGCCAGGTTCTCGGCGTTGGCCCTCGAGACGACCTCGAAGTGCCTGCCGAAGTGGGACTCCTCGATGAACCCCACGCGCTCGGCGAGACCGATGACGGCGCCCCGAGCCTCGGGCAACCCCTCCACCAACGCGACGCCCGAAGCGTCCACGGTCGCGAGGAACGCGAGCAGGGCGGCGTCGCTGCCCATGACCTCCCGGTACGGGAACCGGGGCAGGCCGTTCCGGAAGTCCGAGGCCGTCCAGCCGCGGCGCCGGACCTTGCGCGCGAGACGCGCGTCGCGCTCCGACCGATGCGCGTCGAGCCACCGCCAACTGAAGAAGCTCCCGGCACAGGGGGCGTCGTGTGCGGGCCACTCGATGTGCAGGCCCCGTCGATCCGCACGGACCGACGCCGGCATGATGTCGAGGGGAATCGCCAGGAAGTCCGCGGTGCGCTCCCACGCGTCCGGGTGCGTACAGCGGGGACAGTGACAGTTCTCGCGCAGCCAGTAGTAGAGGTGACGGCTGCGATGTCCCCCGGACCACTCGACGTACAGGCTGTCCGCGCCGTTCACGACCCGCGGCACGCCGCGTCCAGATCGGTGTCGATCGTTCACTGCACGATCCCTCCACGCCGCACGGCGCCTATGATCCGCTACGCTCCCACACCGTTGGAAGGAGGAGGCGCTATGATCGGCCCGGCATGTCCGGCCCTGGTGGCCATCGAGTGACACGAGACGGCGTAGACGCGCGGCGCCTCCGCTTCGAGCGGGACGGGTACTTGTCAGCCGTGCCCATCCTGGCGGCATCCGAGGCGGCCGCCCACCGGCGCCGGCTGGAGTGCGCCGAGGCGTCCCTGGGGCCGCTGCACTACCGCGCGAAGGTGTACACGATCCTGACGTCCCCCCTGGAACTCGCCACCCATCCCCGGGTGCTGGACACCGTCACCGCGCTCATCGGTCCGGACGTCCTGCTCTGGAACGCGACTTACATCGTCAAGGAACCGGGAACGTCCGCCTACGTGAGCTGGCACCAGGACCTCGCCTACTGGGGCCTCGACGGCGAGGACGAGGTGTCGATGTGGCTCGCCCTCTCCCAGGCCGACGAGTCCAACGGCTGCATGCGCATGGCGTCCGGGAGTCACCGGGCCGGACGTACCCGTCATCGGACCACGGCCGATGCGGAGAACGTCCTGTACCAGGGCCAGACCGTCGACGGGGTGGACGAGGCGGCGGCCGTGGCGTGTGCGCTGATGCCGGGCGAGGCATCGTTCCACCACGGCTGGACGCTGCACGCCTCCGGCCCCAACCACGGTGCGGAGCGCCGCATCGGCTTCAACGCGCAGTACATCGCGACCCACATGCGGCAGACCCGGCACGACCGGGACACCGCCATGCTGGTCCATGGCGTCGACCGCTTCCGCCACTTCGGCGTCGATATTCCCGCGGCGGCGGACCTCGATCCGGGAGCGGTCGCCCGTCAGCGCGAACTCGAGCGGATGGTCCGCGAGACGATGGGCGACGACATCGGGCGGCCCCTCCCCGCGGTCGACTCGTGATCGTCTCCCACCGCCACCGGTTCATCTTCTTCGCGGTGCCGCGCACGGGGACGCACGCGATTCGCACGGCCCTGCGCGGCTGTCTCGGCCCCGACGACTGGCAGCAGCAGTCGCTGACCGAACAGGTGCGGCTCCCGATCCCCGCCCTCGCGCGCATCGGGCATGGCCACGTCACCCTCCGCCAGGCCCGCGCCTGCCTGCCCGAGGGCGTCTGCCGCGACTATTTCAAGTTCGCCTGCGTGCGCAACCCGTATGAGCGCTTCGTGTCCGCCTGCGCCATGCTGAACCGCCGCAATCCCGGCTACGCCGGCAACGAGACGTCCTTCATGAAGCGGGCGCTCGGCGTGCGCCGCTTTCGGGAACGCGCGCTCGTGCGCCCGCAGGCGGACATGCTGGTCGACGAGCGGGGCGCGCTCGGCATGGACTTCATCGGGCGCTACGAGACCCTGCAGCGGTCTTTCGACGAGGCCTGCCGGCGGCTCGGTATCGCCGCTCCGCCCCTGTCGCGCGGCAATGCCACGGAACACGGCGCGTGGACGGACTACTACGACGACGACCTGCTGCGCCTGGTGACGGAGTTCTACCGGCGCGACTTCGACGCCCTGGGCTACGACCGGGTCGAGGCCCTGTCGTGCGCCTGAGCCGGCCGTTCATTCGGCTGCCGTTCCAGTTCGACGCCGAACGGCTTGCGGTCGAGGCGGGCCAGTTCCCCGCGGACCGCTGGATGCGGCATCCGAGCGGCCTGCCGGGCAACTCCGCCATCGCGCTCATCTCGAGCGGCGGCGGGGACAACGACTCCTTCGAGGGCGAGAAGCGGCCGACGCCGCATCTCGATGCGTGCCCCTACATGCGGCAGGTCATGGCGAGCTTCGACGAGGTGCTCTCGCGGTCTCGCCTGATGAAGCTGGACGCCGGCTCGGAGGTGCGCCTGCACGTCGACTTCAACTACCACTGGTTCAGCCGCGTGCGCATCCACATCCCGGTCGTCACGAACCCCGACGTGATCTTTCACTGCGGCCCGGAGCGGCTGCACATGGGGGCCGGCGAGTGCTGGATCTTCGACTCGTGGCGGAGACACCGGGTCGTGAACGGAAGCGACCTAGCGCGCATCCACCTGGTCATCGACACGAGCGGTTCCTCGCGTTTCTGGGACATGGTCGGGAGCGTGGAAGATGCCCATCCGTCGACCACCGGGGCCGCCGCCAGGGCGGTCCCGTTCGAACCCGGCCGGTCCGTGGCGCTCAGGACGGAGCGGTTCGCCAGCTTGCCGGTGATGGCTCCCGGCGAGTGCGCCGCGCTGATCGAGGACCTGATCGCGGACTTCTCCTCCCATCCGGACAACCCGCCCGAACTCGTCGCCTCCTACGCCGCGTGGATGCGCGGCTTCGCCCGGGACTGGCGCGAAACGTGGCTGCTGTACGGGCACCGCGCGGAAGGCGTCCCCCATTACCGCGCCCTGATCGAGCACGCCCGCGGCCGGCTGCATCCGGACATGCGCGCGCTGACGGTCCGCAGCAACCGCCTCGGCGTGAACGCCATCTTCGTCCAGCGCGTGCTGAACGCCGCCCTCGCGCCCGACGCCCGGGTCGAGTAAGGGGGCAGCCCGCTCAGGCGACCCCGTATCGCTCCCGCACCTCGGGACCTAGCGCCTCCTTCAGCGGCGTGAGCCACCGCTCGTAGTGGCGCCACTGCTCGAGGCCGCTACGGTAGATGGGCTGGCGAACCTGCTCCGAACTGGGCGTGCGGATGCTGCGTTCCGTCCTGTGGTAGTCCACGCAGGCCTGCTCGAACGGCAGTCCGCAGAAGTCGAGGATGCGCCGCACCTGCCCCTCGAGATCCTCCACCACGTCCTCGTGGTCGACGCGCAGCACGAAGCCGGGGAGCACCCGGTCCCAGTGGTCCATGAGACCGACGTAGCGCCGGTAGTAGTTGCCGATCTCGGGGAGTCCGTACGAGAACTCCTGGCCCTCCCCGAACAGCTGCTTGTAGCCGCTGAAGCAGCACGCCATCGGGTGCCGGCGCGCGTCGATCACCTTCGCGTTCGGCAGGATGAGCCGGATGAGCCCGACGTGGAAGAAGTTGTTCGGCATCTTGTCGACGAAGAACGGCGCCGCGCCCCGGTAGGCGCGGGTGTCCTCGATGAACTGCTCCCCGAAGCGCCGGAAGTAGTCGTCCTCGATTTCCGCGAGGATGCGCGGATAGCGCGGCGCTTCGCCGGGGGTGTCGCGGCCGCGCAGGCGCTTGGCCAGGTTCAGGACGTTGTGCAGCTCCATCGTGCCGTCCACGGCCGAGTGTGACGACAGGATCTGCTCGATCAGCGTGGACCCCGCCCGCGGCAATCCCACCACGAAGATGGGGTCCGGGCTTTCGCAGCCGACGCCCCGGCGGCGGTCGAAGAGTTCCCCGGTGCACACCTCCACCTGCCCGTCGATCCGCACCTGGAGGTGTTCCGGGCTGTGGTACGTCGACGGCTGCTTGAGCGCGTTGCCCTGCCGGTAGAACTCGAACGACCGTTCGTAATCCCGCCGCCGCTCCCAGGCGTCCCCCAGGGCGAAGCAGATCTGGATGCGGTCGTTCTCGCCCGTCGCGCCGTCGGCGACGAGGGCTTCCATCCGGCGGACCTCCTCGTCCGCGAACTCGTGGGACTTGGTGTTCGCGAGGCTCCAGAAAGCGTCGCCATGATCTGGCTTGATCGCGTACGCCTTCCGGTAGTGTTCGATCGCGCCTTCGATGTCACCCTCCGCCTTGAGTACGTGGGCCAGCGACACCGGGTAGAGGTGGTTGTCCGGATGCCGGCGCACCAGGCCCTCGAAAGCCTCGATGGCGTCCGCATTCCTGCCGACTCCCGCGCAGGCGGACGCGTACAGGGCACGCACGTTGTCCTCGTCCGCCGGCCGGTGCAGGACGCCCCGTCCGCCGGCGGCCGGGGCCAGCCCACCCGTCTGCACCTCGCGCAGCAGCCGCTCCGCCTGCTCGTGCGCCCGCGCGAACTTCTGCATGCGCATCAGGACGTTCACGTACTGCAGCCGCGCGTTCCGGTGCTCCGGGTGGAACTCGACGCAGCTCTCGAGCACGAACTCCGCCTCGTCGTACGCCCGGTTGCGCGTCGCGATCTCCGCAAGCAGCCGCATGCCCTCGACGTGCGTGCGGTTCGACTGCAGGAAACGCTTGCACAGGCGTTCGGCGTCGGCCAGGCGGTCCTCGGACAGGTAGCTGACGACGGCGAGCAGCTCCGGGGGCATCGTTTCGAGGAAGGAGAGCTGGTCCGTGACCGCGGCGAGCCGCTCGGTGTCGCCGGCGTCGTGGTGGAGCTTGGCGAGGCACCTCCAGCTGTTGACCAGGGAGGGGTCCGCGGCGACGGCGCGCTCGAAGGCCGCACCGGCGCGGTCGAAGTTCTTGAGGGCGATGTAGTTGTACCCCACCTCCTGGTGCGCCCGGCCGAAGTTCGGACGCGCCGCCAGCACTTCGGTGAGCGTCTCGAGGGCCGCCGGCCACCGATGCTGGTGCCGGCGGGCCACTCCCAGGGCATAGCGGGCTTCAAGGTTGTCGGGGTCGCCCGCGAGCACCTCTTCCATGAGCGCCGCCGCCGATTCCGGCGCGCCCCGGCCCAGCAACTGCTGCGCCTCGCGGACCCTCGCCTCCGTATCGGACACGGCTTACCCCGGTCCAACCGTCGAAGGAACCTGTCTACACCCATCCCGAGTCGCGAAGCAACTCGAACTGGAGTTCTCGTTCTCGCGCGGGTCCTCGCTCGATGCGCTATCAGGCAGCGGCCATATAATCGGGCGCGTCGTATGGTCGGGCCGTTGTTCCGCGTTGCACATGCGCGAGCCCTGCTTCACCCGAGGCCGTCTTCCCATCGCCTGTCTCGTGCTTGCCATCGCGCTGTCGTTCACGACGGACGGCGCGGCGCAGGATGAGCCCGATGAGATAGTCGTCGCGTTCGCCGTGGAACCGAACCGAGTCGACCCCACCCTGTCGATCGGCGGCCTCAACGAACGCTTCATCACCCTGTTCTACGAGCAGCTCGCCAACGTCGATCCGGAACGCAACCGGGTCAACTTGCTCGCCGAGTCGTGGTCCCAGTCCCGCAAGGGCAGCGACCACGTCGTCTCGGTCAAGATCCGTGAGGGCGTGAAGTTCCACAACGGCGACACGCTCACGGCGCACGACTTTCGGTACGCCTTTGAACGCCAGCGCAGCGCGGCATCGCCGGCGGCTTACCGGCTCCGCCATGCGCGTGACCTCGTGGTGCACGACGACCATCGCTTCGACATCGTGTTCGACCGTCCGGATGCCTTGTTCATCCACTGGAATCTCGCCCTCTGGGCGGTTCCGCGACGCTATTACGAAGAGGTCGGCGACGCCGGCGTCCAGGCGCACCCGATCGGCACCGGTCCGTGGAAGTTCGTTTCCCGCAAGGCGCGCGAGGAGCTCGTCGTCGAACGTTTCGACGATTACTGGAACGGCGGTATCGAAACCCGCGCCAAGCGCCTGGTGATCAAGATCATCCCGGAGGACACCACCCGCATCGCCGCGTTCCGCACCGGTCGTGCCGACTGGATCGATGCCCTGCCGACCGCCCTCGTCCAGGAGTTCCGGGGCATGCCGGGCGTGCGGGTCGCGTCGCTGCCGACGCCCAACAACCTCTATCTCGGGATGAACGCCATCGACCCGGCGAGCCCCCTGAGCGACGTCCGGGTGCGGCGGGCCGTCGCCCACGCCATCGACATCGACGCGATCGTCGAGCACGTGGTCAACGGCCAGGCCATCCGTACGGCGCAGGTCGCACCGGGGTCACTCGGTTACGACCCGGAGCTCGCGCCGTACCCCTACGATCCGGCCCGCGCCCGCGCGCTCCTGGCCGAAGCCGGCTATCCGCGAGGGTTTGACGTCAACTGCTACAACCTGACGACGCCGCGGGAGGCGAACATCAAGGCAGTCGGGGAAGCCGCCTACGCCTTTTTGGGCGCGGTTGGCATCCGCTGTCGTATCGTTCAGCTCGAGTACGGCGCCTGGGCCAACGTCCTGCGCCGGCGCACCCGGCCGGCGATGGACGGCATCATCAGCGCCATGGGCGAGCAGGGCCTGCCGGGCGATCCCGTCTCGGCGTGGTCCCTGCACCTGCACTCGTTCAGCGAGTCTCGCGGCAGCGTTTCCTACCACGCGGACGCCGACTTCGACCAACTCCTCGAGACGGCCCGCACCACGCTCGATCCGACGACGCGTCAGACCCTGGTGCGCGAGCTCGCATGGAATAAGCATTTGAAGTAGTATGGTCTGCGCTCTTCTGCAACGGTCT
>JAPPHP010000217.1:0-1807 GCA_028821035.1 Gammaproteobacteria bacterium
AGATGGACCTGATAGAAGTCGTCGATGGTCGTCCGTTGACGGAAGTAGTCGATTGCACGGCCCGGCGACTTCTCCCCCGACTTGCACTCCACCGCGAACAGCGCCACGCCGTCCCGCAGCACCACGAAGTCCACTTCGCGGCGGTCGGTGTCCCGGATGAACCGGAGTTCCATGCTGTACCCCTCGGTGTCCTCCACGTGGTGGCAGTACTTCAGGAGCTGGCAGGCGACCAGGTTCTCGAAGCGTTCGCCCATGTCCGGGACCTGCGACCAGTCCCAGAGATAGAGCTTGGCCTCCTTCTTCACCGCCCGGATGCGCGGGGCCCCGAACGGTGGAATGCGGAAGCAGACGTACAGCGCCTCGAGGATGGCGAGCCAGCGGGCGACGGTCGCATGGGCCACCCCGAGATCCTCGCTGAGGCTGCGGATGGACAAGGGCGACCCCACGCGCTCCGGTAACGCGTCGACCAGGAGTTCCAGCAGGCCGACGTCCCGGACGTTCTCGAGATCCCGCAGGTCTTCGTACACCACCCGGGCGAGACGCTCGCGCTGCCAACGCCTCAAGGTACGTGTACTGCCGGCGAAGAGCGGCTCGGGAAAGCCGCCGAACTGCAGCAACGCGTCGACGTCCGCAGCCGCTGCGGAGGTCCCGACCATTTCGCCGAGGGAGAACGGATGCAGGCGATGGTAGTGGTAGCGGCCCTGCAGGGAGTCGCCACCTTTGCGATAGTGGTCGAGACGGGCCGACCCCGTCACGAGGAAGGACACGTCGCCCCCTTCCCGGTCGTAGAGTCCCTTGACGAGGTTGCGCCACCTGGGAAACTTGTGCACTTCGTCGAGGACGAGCAGTGCCTGACCGGACGGCAGCTTGCCCTGGATGAGGTCGGGACGGACGACCGGATCGTCCCAGTTGAGATAGGCCGGATGCCGGCCACTGTCCGTGCCCAGCAAGGAGAGGGCCAGGGTGGTCTTGCCCACCTGCCTCGGACCGCCGACGAACACCATCTTGCGCCGCAGGTCTTCCCGCACAGCGGTTGCGAGATAGCGTCGAACCCAACGCGACCTGCCCGCCATCGACCACTCCCCGGAACGTGACTGGAATCACGTTAACTCTAAATTGCTCATGAGTAAAGTCTAGGCTAGATGATAATGCCGACACTGTGGGGACGCGTTGTCATGCCCGCGCCCAGCTTGGGAATCATGCGTCCTTGACCCGGGTCCTGTCGGCGCTGGGCGACCTCATCGTCGGGCGACACAACGCCCCATCGGCAGCAGCTCCGCGCCGCGCCCGAACACGTGCCCGGGCACGTGGAGCGCTTCCTTCACGGCGACGTCCCGGTCCCACGGGTTGTCGAGCGCCGCCGCCGCGCGGGCTTCGGCGAAACCGATGTGGTTCAGGTGGTAGTAGGGCGATACGAGCGGAAAGAACTGCAGCGGCCAGTCCGTGCCGTAGACGAGCCGCTCGGGGAGACCGGGCACCCTGAGCGCGCGGGCGAGGTAGCCGAGCTTGTTGATCTGGGTCAGGCTCGAGATGTCCGCGTAGAGGTTCGGATACGCGTCGAACAGCGGCAGGATGCGCTCGAAGTTGTCCTCGCCGGCGTTCTCCCCGGTGGTCGCCTTCCCCGTGGTGGCAATGTGCGCGGCGATCACGGTGACGCCCATCGACAGCGGGAGTTCCAGGCGCAGGGGGTCGCCGTAGGCGTCGACGGCGCTCGCGAACGAGCGCTCCTGGCCGGCGTGGGTCAGGAGCGGCAGGCCGAGCTCGACGAGCTGCAGGTAGAAAGGACGGATCGACTCGTCGGCCGGGT
>JAPPHP010000217.1:1817-9398 GCA_028821035.1 Gammaproteobacteria bacterium
TCCACTTGAGCAGCACGGCGCCGTCGTCGTAGGCCCGGGCGAGCCGCTCCAGCGCGTCGCGGCGGTGGGGATTGACGCTGGCGCCGAAGCAGAGTGCCGAGTGCCGCGCCGTCTCCCGCGCGACAAAGTCATTCGGGACGTAGACCTGGGTGGCGTCCCAGTCGATGTCGCCGTCGTCGCCGACAACGCCGTCCAGGGCCAGCACGACCGCCCTGGAAACGCGCTCGGACGCTGCGACATGGGCCGCGATGCGGTCGATCACCAGGCCGTCACCGTCGCGTTCCAGGGCCTCGCGCGTGACGCCGAAGGCGCGCAGGTAGATGGGGAAGCGGAGACTCTCGCGCATCTCGCGGCCGATGAAGACGCCGCTGTCGCCAACGCCGATGCCGGCGGCGTGCGCGTGGATGTCCACGAAGCCCTCGGTGTCCGTCGCGGCGGCCTTTGCACCGGGTGCGAAGCCCGTCGCCAGGGCCATCAGCATCGCTGCGGCGGCACGCGGGGGTGTCGTCGCGTACCGGGTCATACCTGCCGCTCGACATAGACGCCGCGGTGGTCGCGAACGAGCCTGAGGTTCCGCTCGAGGGTCGGCAGGTACGGACTCTTGAGCGCCGGGTGCTCGTTCACCGTCTCGATCACGCAGCGCCGGTCCGTGCCCGTGACCGCGGCGAACTGGCCGAGGAGCGCGTCCAGCGCCGGATCGTCGGGGTCCAGCGTGAAGCGCAGGCGCTTACCGCGGTTCTCCGCGACGAACGCGAGGGCGCCGGCGTGGAAGCCCAGGTAGTTGCCCTGGCGGCGCTGCGGCAGGCCATGCCAGTCGAGACCGAGTCCCGTCGGGGAAATGGGGTCGATTGCGGAGACAAGGAAAGTGGATTGGGCGCCGTCGAGCCGTTCGAGTTGCCGGAGCGCGAGCGGCTGGGCGAACTGCGGGCCGGAGAGGTCGTCGAAGAAGAGGCCGGCCTGCACCTCCCCCGAGAGTTCCATCACCCGCAGTGCCGGAAACACCGCGGCCCAACGAAACGCCCCGCCTTCCCGGTTGGCGAATTCGCGGCACACGATGCCGTAGCGGTCGAGGAGCACGCGGCAACGCTCCTTGGCGGCTTCGAGCCGCGACAGCGCGTCCTGCGGCGACTCGACGCCGGGAACCAGGAACCAGTTCCCCGGCCACCCCACGGCAGCCTGGCGGGCGCGCGCCCGGACGCGTCGGCGGTCGTGGCCAATGAGGTTCGGGGCTACCCGGAAGCGTCTCGTGAGGCCGGTCCTGAGCGGCCGGGGGTCGTCCGCGGCGATGTGTCCCGCCCAGACGGCATCCCAGAACCGGCCGTTGAAGGCCTCGACGTCGTCGCCGGCGGCGTCGAGGAGCTGTACGAACGTGTAGCGCGCGGCGGGGTCCGCGAAGAGCGAGTGCAGCTCCGGCGCGTCGTCGACCGCTGGAACCAGAGGGTCGATCTCGTCCTCGAATGCGAAGGTGACCAGTTCCCGGCCGACGCCGCGCCAGGTCAGCCCCTGGTTCGTGCAGGCGGTGGTGAGCAGTTCGGGCTCGAAACCCGGAAGCCGCGAGCGCCACGCCTCGTCCAGCCAGAAGGCGAGGGGCGCGGCGAATCCGCGCAGGCGGTCGGCCGCGTCCAGGAGGCGGTTCTCGGAGGCTTCCGTCCCGACCCGGTGCCATGCGGCGAGGAAGCCCGGCACGGACTCGACTGGCCGGGGTTCGAAGTGGGGCCGGTTTGCCGCACGCTGGAACCGGATGAGGATCTCGAGGTTCTCGGCGTCGCACGACCGCCGTGTCTCGTCGTGGGCCAAGAGCGGCCCTTCCACGAAGTCGTCCTCGTCGATGAGGGCCGCCAGGACTTCGTCGAGGCGCTCTCGGGGGAGCGGAAAGCGATCCTTCCATTCCTCCGTGGCGAGCGGCCCGTAGAACCGTGCGAACTCGGCGAAGAGCTGCGCCGCGTCGCGCGTGTCCGCCGTTTCGGCGGGCAGCGAGTCTCCCAGCAGTGTGCGTTGAAGGTGAGCCGCGTTCTCGGCGTGCACGCACCAGGCCCGGCCGCCGTGGTCGAGGCGCCGCACCGCGGCCGGACGTACCAGACCGGCGGCATCGAGCAGCACGGCGAACTCGGCGTCGGGAATCAGGACGCGTTCCTTGACCCACTCTGCCAGTTCCTCGTCGTCGCGGGGCGCGTACCCGGGGGCCGTGCGCTGCATCTTCGCCTCGAACTCGGCCACGATGGCCGGGTCGATGCGCGGGCGGAGGCTGCGATCGTAGACGGCCTCGCGGATCAGGTCGTCCGACAGCGCTGACCGGCCGCCGCGTTCGGGCGTGTCGTCCGCGTACATGTAGCGGCCGATCTGGTTGAAGGTGATCGCGGAGGCGAACGGGCTCGGCACCGACACCGTCGCGAGCGACCACGCGATCGCCCCGGACTCGAGGTCCGCCAGCACCTGCGCGGCCGCCGGCATGTCGAACTCGTCGCGCAGGCAGGTCCGCCAGGTCTCGAGGAGGACCGGGAAGTCCGGGAGCTTCGAGACCGCGGTCATCAGCTTCTTCGCCTGCAGGCGCGCGAGCCATAGCGGCATGCGCTGGCGGAAGCGCTGCCGGGTGAGCAGGAGCGCCCGCCCGGCGCACTCGCGGAAGCGGGCGCCGAAGAAACCGCTGGCTTCGAGGGACTGGCGCAGCAGTTTCTCGAAGTTCGCGGGGGTCACCAGCGACAGGAAGACACCGGGGTCCACGTGGTCCTTGATCTGGATCGCGATCGCGTAGTTGTCCGCGTGGATCTCGGCCTGGCTGTCGAAGCGCTCGCGCCAGGCGGCCTCGAGGGCCAGTGCGACGGGCCGGTTGACCTGGCCGCCCCAGGACGTGTGCAGGACGACCTGCTGTTCGCGGTCGGGACCGGTGTAGCCGCCCGGTCCGGAGCGGATGTGCTCGACGAGGACATGGCGGTGGTGGGGCAGGTCGCGTTCCGTCACCTCGCGCTGGCGCTCGAGGAAGTCGACCAGTTCCTCCGCCGAGATCGTGTCGAAGCCCAGTTCCGCCTGCAGGTGGTCCCGGACCTCGTCCCGACGCCGCGTGGCGAGGCGCTCGTCGGCGAAGGCCAGGAACTCGCCGATGCGCTGCGCGAAATGGAAGTTGCGGTTGATGTTCTCGGCCCGCCAGAAGGGGGGCGCGGTCGCGGTGGGACGCGCGGTCTTCACGAGCACGTCGTTGTGCGTGATGCGATGGATCTGCCAGTTCTGCGTCCCGAGCGTGAACGTCTGCCCGACCGTCGCCTCCCAGACGAACTCCTCGTCGAGTTCGCCGATCGCGGCGCCGGAGTCGGCGTGGCGCAACTGGAAATAGCCGCGGTCCGGAATGGTCCCCCCGGCGCTGTAGAGCGCGAACACGGCGCCCTTGCGCGCCTTCAGCGTGTTCTGGACCCGGTCCAGCACGATACGCGGCTGGAGGTCCCGCACGCGCACGCCGGCGTACCGGCCGGCGAGCATCTCGACGACGAGGTCGAACTGTTCCCGCGGCAGCGTGGCGTAGGGCGCCGCGCGGCGCACGACGGCGTACAGGTCGTCGGTGTTCCAGGTCTCCGAGGCGACGGTCGAGACGATCACCTGCGCGAGCGCGTCGAGGGCGTTGGCCATGGGGCGCAGCGGCTCGATGTCCCGCGCCGCCATCGCGGAGGCGACGACGGCCGCTTCAAGGAAATCGTGGGCGTGGGTCGGGAACAGGAGCCCGCGGCTCACGTCGCCGACGCGGTGCCCGGCGCGGCCGACGCGCTGCAGGGCGGAGGCGATGGACGGCGGCGACTGGATGAGGACTACCTGGTCGAGGTCCCCGATGTCGATGCCCATCTCCAGCGAGTTCGTCGCGACGATGGCCTTCAGTTCGCCGTCCTTCAGGCGCCGCTCGACCTCGGTGCGGATCTCCCGCGCGAGGGACCCGTGATGCGCGTAGGCCAACGGCGCCACGTCGTCGTCGTTCAGCTTGAGCGTGATCTTCTCGGCCATGCGGCGGCTGTTCGTGAAGAAGAGCGTCGAACGGTTGGCGTCGATCACGTCCTTGAAGCTGTCCGATAGCGGCTCCCAGATCTTCTGGCCGTTCTCCGCGGCGACCCGGGCAGCTTCGGGGAAACGGACGGCCAGCTCGATCCGCTTCTCGGCGGTCGACTCGATCACGCCCACGGGCCGGAGGCGGCCCGACGCGTCCGTACCGCCCACGTAGCGCGCGACCGTCTCCAGCGGGCGGACGGTGGCGGACAGGGCGACGCGCTGGACCTCGCCGGCGATGTCGACCAGGCGCTCGAGCCCCGTCATCAGCATGACGCCGCGCCGGTTCTCCACGATGGAGTGGATCTCGTCGAGCACCACGGTCTCGACAGTGGAGAGCGCCAGGCGTCCGCGGACGGTGGTCAGCAGCAGGGTGAGGCTCTCCGGCGTCGTGATCAGGATCTCCGGGGGCCGCCGCAGCATCCGCTGGCGATCGGACTGCTCCGTGTCGCCGCTACGCGTCTGCACGCGCACGTTAGGGAAGGTCTCGCCGCGCGTGAGGAACGCTTCGCGGAGCTGGCCGAGGGGCTCGGTGAGGTTGCGTCGGATGTCGTTGTTCAGCGCCTTGAGCGGCGAAATGTAGAGCACGCGGGTGGCGCCCGGCTCGGAGGCGCCCGACGCGAACGCATTCAGCGCCCAGAGGAAGGCGGTGAGGGTCTTGCCGCTGCCGGTGGGCGCGGTGATGACGAGGTGCTCCCCCGCGGCGATACGGGGCCAGCTCCGCTCCTGCACGTCCGTGGGTGCGGGGAAGCGGTCGCCGAACCAGGCGGCGATGCCGGGATGGAAGGCGTCGAGCGCGCTCACGCGGGTCCGGGGCGCGGGCCGTCCCGCTTGACGGGTGGCGGACGCCGGGTGTAGAGCACGACCCTTGGCGATAGGAGAGCGGACATGGCCGGATACGGACGCCTGTGGTGCGCGGTGGTGGTCATCCTCGGCGGTATTGTGGCCCAAGCGGCGCCGGCCCGCCCCAACGTCGTGCTGCTCCTGGTGGACGACCTGGGCTACGAGGCCCTCGGGGCGTACGGCGGAGTCAGCTACGAGACGCCCGAGCTGGACCGCCTGGCCGCCTCCGGGGTGCGGTTCACCCATGCCTACGCGACGCCGCTTTGCGCGCCCTCCCGCCTGCAGCTCATGACCGGGCGCTACACCCACCGCAACTACACGGAATGGGGCGTGCTGCCGAAGGGCGAAGTCACGTTCGGGAACGTGCTCAGGGACGCGGGGTACGCGACGTACGTGGCCGGCAAGTGGCAGCTCTGGGGACACACGCTGATATGGGACCCGGACGGTCCCTGCTGTCCGGAGCACGGCCAGACACCGACGGACGCCGGCTTCGACGAGTACCTGCTGTGGTACCTCGGCACCAAGGGCAGCCGCTATGCCGATCCCGTGCTGACAGGAACCGGCGCGGAAGCCGAGACCCACGCGGGCGCGTACGGGCCGGAGCTGCTTGCCGATTTCGTCGTAGACGCCATCGGGCGGCAGGTCGCCGAGCGGCCGGAGCAGCCTTTCCTGGTCTACTACTCCCTCGTGCTGGTGCACGCTCCCTTCGTGCCCACCCCGGACAGCCCGGGTTGGCAGGGGGATCGCCGGGCCAACGACCCGGCCCGGTTCCCGGACATGGTCGCGTGCGTCGACAAGATCGTAGGGCGCATCCTGGACGTGCTCGAGGAGCAGGGGGTCCGCGACGAGACGCTCGTGCTGCTGACGGGAGACAACGGGACGCCGCTCGGGATCGTGAGCGAACTTGCCGACGGCACGCGTGTGCCGGGGGAGAAGAGCCGCCCGACGGACGGCGGGACGCGCGTACCGCTGCTCGCCTCCTGGCCGGGAACGATCCAGGCCGGGCGCGTGTCCGATGCGCTAATCGATTTCACGGACTTCCTGCCGTCCCTCGCCGAGGTGGCGGGTGCGGCCGTCCCGGACGACCGCATCCTCGACGGCCGGAGTTTCGTGCCGGTCCTCACCGGCCCGGGGCAGGGCGTCCGGGAGTGGGTGTTCACGGATTTCCGGCCCCGTTTCCCGGGCATTCCCGAAGTCACGTATATCCGCGACCGGCGTTTCAAGCTGTACGCGGACGGGCGCTACTTCGACATCGAGACCGATGTCGCCGAGACGGTACCGCTGGACCTCGACGCGCTGTCCGGGCCGGCCGCGGTCGCGCACGGGGCCCTGGGACGGGCGCTCCAGGAGGTCTATCCCGACTGACCCCGCTATACTCCGGAGAACGCACCCACGGAGCCACCCATGGACCGCATCACCCTCTATCACAACCCCGGCTGAGGCAAGTCACGCGGCGCGCTGGAGATCCTGCGCGAGCGAGACGTCGAGTTCGATGTCGTGCAATACCTCAAGACCCCGCTGGACGAGGGCACCCTGCGGGAGATCCTCGGGATGGTGAACGCCTCCCCGGGCGCCCTGGTCCGCAAGGACAAGTACTTCAAGGACCTCGGGTTGAACGCGGCTGACTACACCACCGTGGACGCGGTCGTGAAGCTGCTGGCCGAGCACCCCCGCCTCATGCAGCGCCCGATCGCCGTACGCGGCGGCCGCGCCGTCATCGGCCGCCCCTCGGAGAACGTCGAGGAACTGCTGTAGCGCCCCGCTCACTGCCTCGGTGAAGTCCAGGCGTCGCGCGCTTGCGTCGCGGGCTCGGTAGCTCGTCGCACATCGCGCGGGCGCATGTCCTACACGAGAAGGAGAGATTGGCCGTAGCAGGTGGCTGCGAGGCCCAAGTACGGTGGCGTCATGGCAAACGACACCGTCGAGCCGACACCCGCCACGCGCTTCCCGTTCGACTCGGTCTACAAGGCGCTGTGCTGCCACGCCCGCACGCTTCGAGACATGCTGCAGGGTTATCTGGTCCGGCCCCACGGCCCCCTCCGGCCGGAGTTCGTCGCAGCGCTGGATTTCGACACGCTGCGCAAGGTGTCCATGGAGTGGGTGACGCGGGAGTTCAGCCTGCGCCGGGGCGACCAGGTCTGGCAGGTCTCGTTCAGCGAGGCGGCAAGGTCGCGCGGATACCCGCCCTTCCTGCTGATAAACCTGGAGTTCCAGTCGCGGGGGGACGGGCAGATGGCGTTGCGCTTCCTGCAACAGGGCGGCGAACTGGTGCGCGAACTCCGGGCGCAGGAGGCGGTCGGGGTAGGCGAGCCCTGCCCGGTGCTTTGCATCGTGCTGCACAACGGGCGTTCGCGATGGACCGCCGCCACCTCCGCGGGCGCGCTGGTGAACCTGCCATCGGCCCTGGGGCCGCCACCGGTGGTCCCGGAGGACGTCGCGGCGTTCTACCCGTGGGGCTACTGGCCGCTCGACTTCGGCGCGCAGCGGAGCCGGCCGCACATCCCGGGGAACGTGCTGTCGATGATCATCGGGATAGAGTTCGCGCGAGACCGGTCGGATCTCGTCGCGCCCCTTTGGGAGACGGCGCGGAACCTGGGCGACGACGACCTGGGCGATACGGTCGCGCGATGGCTGAGGCGGCTGAACGAGCGCTACAATTGGTGTGGTGTCCCGCAAGTTTCTGGTACTTCAGAGTTCGCCCTGCGCGTCAATGCA
>JAPPHP010000182.1 GCA_028821035.1 Gammaproteobacteria bacterium
GTCGAACCCTGGATGAGCGGCATCGGCGGGGGCGGCTACATGACGGTTCACCTCGCCGGCGAAGACGGCGTACGCGTCGTCGAGTTCGGCATGCGGGCGCCCCTGGCGGCACGGCCGGAGGACTATCCGCTCGCCGAGGGGACCACCGGTGCGGACACGTTCAACTGGCCCGCGGTGGTGGGCGACGCGAACGTCGAGGGTCCGCTGGCCGTGGCGACCCCGGGCTACATCAAGGGCGTGGCGCTTGCGCTCGAGACATTCGGGACGCTGTCCTGGGAGCAGGCCATAGAACCGGCCTGCCAACTTGCGGAAGAGGGGCTACCCCTCGACTGGTACGCGGCCCACAAGATTGCGTCGCAAGCGCGTCACCTCGCCCGGTTCGACGAGATGCGCCGCGTCTATCTCGCCGACGGGCTACCGCCCAGGGCCCCGAGCGACGGCTCCGTCGGGACGCTGCGGCTCGGCAACCTGGCGTCGACCTACCGCCGGTTGCAGACGCGGGGTCCGGAGGACTACTACCGGGGTGCGCTCGCCCGTGACATCGCGGCGGACCTGGAGGAGGTCGGGTCGCGCATCCGGCTGGAGGATCTCGAGGACTACAACGCGTTCCTCGCCGACCCGCTCGAACGCCGCTACCGGGACGCCCGGGTCGCCGCGCCGGGGCACATGACCGCGGGTCCGAGCCTGATGCACGCCCTGTCGCTCGTCGAAGACCACGCGTTTCGCGGCACGGCGCCGAGCCTCGACGCGGTGTTGGCCTACATCGAGGCACTGCGTGCGGTCTACGACTACCGCATCGAGCACATCGGCGAGGGCGGGGAGGGCGTACTGCCCACGCACACCAGTCACCTTTGCGTGGCGGACGCCGACGGCAACCTCGTCTCGCTCACGCAGACGATCATGTCCGCGTTCGGCGCGCGGATCATGCTGCCGCGCACAGGCATCCTGATGAACAACGGCATGATGTGGTTCGACCCGCGCCCGGGACGGCCCAACTCGGTGGCCGGCGGGCGGCGGCCGCTGTGCAACATGCTCCCGACGGTCGTCCGGCGGGACGACGGCTCGGCCTTCGCGCTCGGCGCCTCTGGGGGACGCAAGATCCTCGCATCGGTGTTCCAGCTCGTCTCCTTCGTCCTCGATTACGACATGGACCTCGACGACGCGGTGCACTGCGCGCGCATCGACGTGTCGGGGAACGAGGATGTGGGCGTGATGGCGCAAATGGCGGAGGAGATCATCGCCGCCGTCGTCGCGCGCTATCCGACGGCACGCGTGTTTCCGAACGGCGTGAGCCCGAACCTGTTCGCCTGCCCGCAGATCGTCATGCGCGGCGCGGACGGCGGGTTCTCGGGTGGCGTGTTCGTGGCGTCGCCGCACGCGCGGGCCGTGGCCGCCTGAGCGGGGCGGCGTTTCCGGTCGCACGCGGTCCATAATTGCCGATCGGTCGAGGCCGCGTAGTCATGAAGAAGCTCATCCGTATCCTGCTCATTCTCCTTGCCGTGGCCATCGCGGTCCTCGCGGCCGCCGGCGGTACGGCCTGGTGGTACGTGGCGAGCATCTTCGAGGAGCCGCCGATGCCCGTCGTCGCTGCGGAGACGCGGCGCAGCACCATTGGCGGAGAGGTGGTCGGGTACGTTGATCGCCTCGACACAAACGCGTGGCTCGGCATTCCGTACGCCGCCCCGCCGGTCGGTCCCTTGCGCTGGCGGGCGCCGCAACCGCCGGAGCCGTGGAGCGGCGTACGCGAGAGCCTCGTGCGCGGACCGCAATGTCCGCAAGGGGAGCTCGGTCCCGGTCCGGGCCTCGCGGGCGACGAGGATTGCCTTTCCGTGAACGTCTGGTCTCCCACGCATGCGGCGGACTCGGACCGCGCGCTCCCCGTGATGTTCTGGATCCACGGCGGCGGCAACCACATCGGCGAAGGGGGCACGCCGCTCTACAACGGTGCGCGCCTCGCCGGGACCCACGACGTCGTCGTGGTGAGCATCAACTACCGCCTCGGGCCGCTCGGCTGGTTCCATCACCCGGCCCTTGCCACCGGCGACCCGCTCGACGACTCCGGCAACTACGGCGTCCTCGACATCATCCATGCCCTGCGCTGGGTCCGCGACAACGTCGCCGCTTTCGGAGGCGATCCGGGGAACGTCACGATCTTCGGGGAGTCCGCCGGGGGCTGGAACGTGCAGGCCCTGATGGTCTCGCCTCTTGCGGTGGGCCTCTACCACAAGGCGATCGCCCAAAGCGGCGGGCTGCGGATCGTGCCGGTGGCGGAAGCGCAGGAGTACGGACCCGCCGGGAGGACGAGTTTCCGGGAACTGGTCGACAACCTGCTCATGGCGGACGACGCCGGCCTCGATTCACCCGGGGCCCGGGCCCGGCAGGAGTCGATGGCGGAGGAGGAACTTGCGGGCTATCTGCGCTCGAAGCGTGCGCAGGAGATCCTCGCCGCCCAGGGGGGTGCCGGCTTCGGCGGCACGGCGACGTTGCTCGGCGACGGGCACGTGCTGCCGGACGACCTGCAGGCCGCCGAACTCTTCGCGGCCGGGCGCTACAACGTCACCCCCGCGATCTTCGGCACCAACCGCGACGAGGTGAAGCTGTTCGCGGCGTTCTCGCCGGAGGCGACCGACCGGTTGTTCGGCTTCCTGCCCTACCGGGTCCGCGACCCAGAGCGCTACGACCGCGACACCGGGTACAGCAGCGACGCCTGGAAGGTGGGGGCCGTGGACCGCCTGGCCGTTCCGTTGCGCGCCGCCCAGGGGCCGACGGTGTTCGCCTACCGCTTCGACTGGGATGCGATGCGCAGCGTGGGTACGCTCGACCTCGCGCGGCTGTTCGGCGCTGCCCACGCGCTGGAGATTCCCTTCGTGTTCGGCACGCTCGACTTTCTCGACCGGCTCCGGGTCGTCGCGGACGACGACGTGCGGGAACGCGACGCCCTGTCGCAGACCATGATGTCGTACTGGGCGGAGTTCGCCTGGACGGGAGACCCGGGGCGAGGACGAAACGGCGAGCAGGTGGAGTGGTCCGCGTGGGAGAACGGCGCCGGCGCACGGCGGCTCCTCCTGCTGGACGCGAGAAGCGACGGCGGCGTCCGCATGTCGTCGTTCCTGCTCACCATGGACGACCTGCGGGCCCGTTTGCTCGCCGACACGAGCTTCTCAAGCCTTGAAGAACACTGCCGGGCGTACCGGGAGACGTTCCGCTTCGAGAACTTCGTGCAGGCGGAGTACGACGCTTTGGGTGGCGGAGGCTGCCCCGCGGAGTGACCGTCGTGAGCGTGGACCGGCGCGCCCGCGTCCCTTACCCTCCCGGTTGGAGGGCGTTCGAGGACGCCAGGCTTAGGAGGTAGACATGCTGACGGCGCAAGAGAACGCAACGCTCACGCAGACGGGACCCGGCACGCCCATGGGCGACGTGTTCCGGTCTTACTGGATGCCCGCGTTGCTCTCCCGCGAGTTGCCCGAGCCGGACTGCCCGCCCGTGCGCGTGAAGCTCCTCGGCGAGGACTTTGTCGCGTTTCGCGACACCCGGGGGCGTTTTGGCATCGTAGAGCCGGCCTGTACGCATCGGGGCGCGAACCTCTTTTTCGGCCGCGTGGAGGAGTGCGGCATCCGCTGCGCGTACCACGGCTGGAAGTTCGACGTCGAAGGCAAGTGCCTCGAGATTCCGACGCTCGACCTGGACACGGCGGAGCGCGTCAAGCCGAAGGCCGCCATCCGTGCACTCGAGGTGCGCGAGTTCGGCGACGTCGTCTGGGCCTGGATGGGGGAGGGCGACGCACCCGAGCTCCCACAGTTCGAGTTCGCGACGTTGCCGGCGGAGCACCGCTTCGTCTCGAAGAAGTTCCAGCAGTGCAACTGGGCGCAGGCCTGCGAGGGCGGTCTCGACACGGCGCACTTCTCGTACCTCCACGCCGGCATGCGGGGCGGAGAGAAGGTGGGCTTGCATGAAGTCATGGGGATGCGGCGCGTCGACGGAGACAACGAGCCGCCGTCGCTCGCCCGCTACCGCTGGATGATCGAGGACGGGCGGCCGGAGTTCACGGTGCTGGAGCACCCGGCCGGGCTCCTGCTCTGTGCGGCCCGGCAGGCGGACGACGGCGCACGCTACTGGCGCATGACCCAGTTCCTCATGCCGAACCACTCGCTCGCGCCCGGCAACTTCCCCGAAGACAACAACCTGGGCAACACCTGGGTGCCCGTCGATGACGAGTCCTGCTGGATCTTTTGCTATTGCTGGAATCCGGACCGCCCGCTGTCGGAGCGGGAGATCGAGCGCTTCGAGCAGGGTTCGGGCATCTTCGCGGAGGTCGACGAGCATTACATGCCCGTCCGCCGCCGCGAGAACGACTATCTCATCGACCGCACGCTGCAGAGGGAACAGAGCTTCACGGGCATACGCGGCATCTCCGAGCAAGACCAGGCGATTGCGGACAGCCAGGGACTCATCGCCGACCGCACGCGGGAACTCCTCGGCCAGACGGACCTGGGTGTCGTGCGCTTCCGCCAGACTGTGCTGCAGGCCGTGCAGGACCGGGCCGCGGGCGGCACCCCCAAGGGCGTGGATGCGCCCGATGGCTACCACGTACGCTCGGGGGACGCGATGGGCCAGCCCGGGGATGCGTTGCGAGACGTCCTCGACGCGCGGTTCGGCGTGATGTCCGGATTGGCCGCGGGCTAACGCCCCGCGACCGTCGCCTTCGGCTCCGCTCCCGGCCCAGCCCCACCGGCCGACGAGCCCGCGCCGTCCTACGGCGCGGCCTCCTAGGGCCTGATGTCGTAGAACGCGTTCATCGCGTTCCCATACTCGAGGACCTCGAAGCGGGAGAAGCCGGCGTCGCGCGTCATGGTGCGCGCCACCTCCTCGTTGAAGCCCAGCGTGCCGAGCCCCGCACCGTCCGGGGTGGACATCCCGGACGACATGCAGACCGTGACCGAGAAGCCGTACAGCAACGCCGCCATCGGGTGCTCGGCGAGGTTCTGCTCGAAGGTCGGGAAACTCCGGATATCGGCGCAGACCCACGCGCCGTCTTCCTTGAGGGAACCGCGAATCGCGCGGATCAGGTCGGCGGGGTGCGTCGTGTCGTGGACCACGTCGAACGTCGTCACGAGGTCGAAGGTCGGGGCGTCCGGCATGGGCTCGGCCGCGGGGTCGATCAGGCGCACGTTGTCGGCGCCGCTCTCGGCGAGATTGCGGCGTGCGTTGTCGAGTGCGAAGGTGGATGTGTCGTAACCCGTGAACGTGGATGCGGGAAAGGCCTCGGCCATTGCCAGGAGCGCCGTGCCGGACCCGCAGCCCACGTCCGCGACGGCCGCGCCCGCTTCGAGCCGCTCCACGATCCCGTCGATTTCGGGAAGCAGCTTCGGCACCAGTTCGGTTCGCTGCAGGTATCCGCTCATGCGCTCGAGGTTGCACGCGCAGGCCGCGCCGTGGTCGTCGTAGGTGAGCCCGAGTCCCGTACGGAACGCGTCCGGCAGCCGCGGTATCGACGGATAGGTGGCGGTACAGGCAGTGAAACCACTTGCGAAGAAGAAAGCGTGGTCTTCCTGGGCGAGCACGATCTTCGCCTCGGGGCTCAGGCCGAACCGACCGTCGGCATACTCGACCTGGCCGACGCAGGCCTGGTGGCGCAGCCATTCGCGCAGCCAGCGTTCGTGCAGCCCGGTGTGCGCGGCGAGTTCGTCGCTGTTGACCGGGCCGACGTCGGCCAGAGCCTTGTAGAGACCGAGCCGGTCGCCGAGGGCCGACAGGGAGCAGTTGAAGCCCGCCGACACCTGGTTGGCGACACGGAAGAAGAACTTCTCCAGCCGCTCGCGGTCGATTCTCTTGCTCTGGCTCATGCTCCTGCTCCGGTCGGTGGCGAGACTTGCGGAACATAGCGGCGACGGAGCGAGCACGCCAGTCGCAACCAACTGACGACGCGGCCAGACGCGCGGTGGAGTGCATGCGCACCGCGGGCGGGTCGCGAGCCCTCGTTCCTCCCGGTACGCTACGCTACAGTAACCCGAAGGGACCCCGAGGGACACGCGACTGGTGTTCACGCGCCGTTCGATCATGACGACTGGCTTGGCGGGCCTCGCGGCCGGCCGAGTCTTCGGGGCGTCGTCCGCTCCGGGCGCTGGCGTGACCGACACGGAGTTCGTGCTCGGCATGTCCGCCGCGTTCTCGGGCCCGTCCCGCGGTCTCGGCATCGAGCTGTACCGGGGCGCGACCGCCTACTTCGAGCACGTCAATGGCCGCGAAGGGGTGGGTGGCAGGCGTGTCGCGCTAAAGACCTACGACGACGGCTACCAGCCCGACCCGTCGGTCAAGAACACCATGACGCTGATGCTCGAGGACGAGGTCTTCCTGCTGTTCGGGTACGTGGGGACGCCCACGGTGACCCGCGTCCTGCCGATGCTCAAGAAGTTCCAGGACCGCGGCATGTACCTGTTCTTCCCGTTCACGGGGGCGCAGCCGCAGCGCCAGCCGCCGTACGGCGACTTCGCCTTCAACCTGCGCGCGTCCTACGCCCAGGAGACGGCGGGGCTGGTCGACAACTTCGTCCGTGTCGGACGCCGTCGCATCGCCGTGTTCTACCAGGCGGACGCCTACGGGCGCAGCGGCTGGGCGGGGGTAAGGGCCGCGCTCGGCCGGCACGGCGAGAGGATTGCGGGCGAGGCCAGCTATCGCCGCGGCACCCAGTTCACGGCGAGCATGCGCCCGCAGGTGGAGATCCTGAAGGCCGCCGAGCCGGACGCGGTCGTGTGCATCGGCGCGTACGCCGCGTGCGCCGGCTTCGCGCGGGACGCCGTGGACCTGGGGCTTCGCGTGCCCATCGCGAACCTGTCGTTCGTCGGCAGCGAGAACCTGCTGAAGCTGCTCGCCGAGGGGCGGGACGACCCGCGCGCGTACACGGACCGGCTAGTCAACTCGCAGGTGGTGCCGAGCTACGAGGACACCTCCATTCCCGCCGTGCGCGAGTACCGCGAGTTCATGGAGCGTTACGATCCCGAGCCCCCGGCGGATCTCGTGCAGGAAGCCTACACACCGTTCCCGCACAGCTTCGTGAGCCTCGAGGGGTTCCTCAACGCGAAGCTGCTGGTGGAGGTCCTGTCCCGGCTGGAGGAACCCCCGACGCGGGTTGACCTCGAGCGGGCGGTGTTCTCCGTCAAGGACTTCGATCTCGGCATCGGGGAGCGAGTGTCGTTCGGGCCGGAGCGCCGCCAGGGGCTGCAGCAGGTGTACTACACGGTGGTGGACGAGGGGCGTTTCGTCACCCTCGACGACTGGCAGAAGAGGTTTGCGATATGAAGGTCAAGAGGCTCTTTCAGAAGACCCTGTTCGGCGTCTTCTCCCTGTTCGGCTTCATCGGCTTGTCGACGTCGATCCTGTGCGTCTACACCGTCGACACGCACCTCTCGGAGGAATACGTCAGCAACAGCCAGGACATCGCCAAGACCATCGCGGACGCGAGCGTCGACATCCTCCTGAACCGCGACCTTTCCACGCTGCAGTCGCTCATCGACCAGTTCGTCGAGATCCAGGGCATCAGGTACATCTACGTGACGAACGAAGCCGGCGAGTATCTCGCCCATACGTTCGTGCCGGGCATCCCGGAGGAGATCCTGGCCGGGGACCCGTCCAACACGGAGACGGTGGACCGCAACCTGCCCGGGATGGGCGACTTCGTCGAGGTGGGCAGCCCCATCCTGGCGGGAGTCGCCGGCGCCGTGCACGTCGGCATGGACACGGACCTGATCGCGCTCAAGATCCAGCGCGCCATCGGGCAGCAGGTGTATCTCATCTCCATCGTGTTTGTGGTGGGGGTGTTCGCCGCCATCTGGCTCGTGAACCTCGCGGCGCGCCCCGTGGGGGATGTCCTGGCATACGCGGTGGCCGTCGCCCGGGATGTTGGCGGCGAGGGCGAAGATGCCGTAGACGCGCGCCACCGAAGGGTGTTGGAGCGCGACGACGAGGCGGGACAGCTCGCGCGGCTGTTCCTGCACTGCCTGAGAAACGGCGGACCGGGGGAAGCGCGGTCAGGGGCCGCGTCCTGACACGGGCGACGCGGTAGCCGGTTGCACGCCATGCCCCGCTGGATCATCGCGGTCTCCTGCACGGCGCTCCAGCTCTGCCTGGGGACGGTGTACGCCTGGAGCTTCTTCCAGACGATGCTGGTGCGGGACCACGGCTGGACGTTCACGGATACGGCCTGGGCCTTCAGCATCGCGATCTTCTCGCTCGGGACGTCCGCGGCCTGGGCGGGGGCCGCGCTCCCGAAACTCGGTCCGCGCAAGCTGGCGCTCGCGGGCAGCGCGATGTTCTGCGGCGGGTACGTCATCGCGTCGATAGCGCTGCGCCTCGACATCCTGTGGCTCTTCTACCTCGGCTACGGCGTCATCGGCGGCGCGGGCATTGGCCTCGGCTACGTGACCCCGGTCGCGACCGTCGCCAAGTGGTACCCGGACCGGAAGGGCCTCGCGACCGGCATCGTGGTCATGGGTTTCGGCGTCGGTGCGTTCCTGCTCAGCAAGGTGCTGGCCCCCGTGCTCGTCACCCAGACTCAGACGGCCCAGGGCGGCGACCTGCCCCAGGTATTCCTCTACCTCGGCCTCGTCTTCGCCTGCGTGCTCTTCCCGGCGAGCCTGGTGCTGCGCGACCCGCCGGCGGACTCCGCCGCGGGCGCGGCGGCCGCGGCCACCGAAGCGGAACCGGATGTCCCGCTGGGCGCCTGCCTGTCCTCGCGGGAGTTCGCGGTGATGTGGATCGTGTTCTTCTTCAACATCTCCGCGGGCATCTCGGTGATCAGCTTCCAGTCGCCGCTCCTGCAGGACGTCTGGGGCCTCGCCGACCCGACCATCGAGCCCGAGACCCTGGCCGCCTACGGCGCGACGCTGATCGCGATCAGTTCCCTCTGCAACGGCGTCGGCCGCCTGCTCTGGGGCATGATCTCGGACCGCATCGGCCGCGTGGCGGTGTTCCGCATCCTGCTGGCGAGCCAGATGGTCGTGTTCGGCGTCCTGATGACGGAGACCAACCCGTGGGTGTTCTCGGTGCTCGTGTGCTACGTGCTGCTCTGCTTCGGCGGCGGCTTCGCGACGATGCCCTCGTTCATCGTCGACGTCTTCGGGGCGAAGAAGATGTCGATCGTCTACGGCGCGATCCTGACCGCCTGGGCCGCGGCCGGGATCTTCGGGCCGCTGTACGTGGGACACCTCAAGGACCAGTACCCGGACCGCGCGGTGATCTACTGCTTCCTGATCGGCATCCTGATCCTGGGGCTCGGCTACGTGTTCACGTACCTCCTGAACGACGACCGGCTCCGCGTCGGCAAGCCGACGGTCGAGGACACGCTGCGGCAGTTCGG
>JAPPHP010000109.1:0-3077 GCA_028821035.1 Gammaproteobacteria bacterium
GACTTCGGCCGCACCTGGTCGCAGCCCCGAATCGTCTCGCCTCTCGGGGAGTACCAGCACACGACGCTCGTCGCCACGGACCCCGCGCGGCCCGGCGTCGCCCACGTCGCCTGGCACGTGCACCGCAATCCGAGCCAGCCCGAGGGCACCGAGTCCCACCTGGACGACGGCGCGGTGTACATGGCTTCCACGCTGGACGGCGGTGCCTCCTGGAGCGCACCGGAGACCGTCATGGCGGCCAGGGGCGGGCTGGACCTCCTGCAGTTCGACGACGGCGAACTGCTGGCGGTGGCGCTTGCCGGCGAAGATCCGGCCACGGCGGCCATGGTCTTCAGCCGGCGCTCGGAGGACGGCTGGGGCGAACCGAGTCCCCTGCCCCTGCAATCGAACACGTCCGCCTTCATGCATCCGGAGAACGAGATGGTGCTCGCCATCGACATGCCGGTGTCCCTGGGTCGGGACGGCGCGCTCCACCAGGTGGCGTCGACCTACGATCCCGCGACCAACCGGGGAAGCGTGTCCGTCGCGACGTCCCGTGACCGCGGCGCGTCCTGGAGCGTTCCGGCGACGGTGGCGGACGTCGAGGGGCCGGCCTGGAACGCGGCCATCGGCGCCGCGCCGGACGGAGCCCTCGGCGTGTTCTGGTACGACGCCCGCGACGACGTGGCCGGCGACGGCGCCATCACTACCCGCGCGCGGTTCGCGGTGTCGCTGGACGGCGAGTCCTGGACGGAGACCGCCTTGTCCGAACCGTTCGACCTTGCGCAGGGCCCTCGTCCCCACGTACTGCTCTATCTCGGCAACTACTTCGAGGTCAAACCGGCCGAGCCCGGGACCTTAGGCGTGGCCTTCGCGGTAGCGCCGCCGCTGTCCGAGGGCGCCGCCGACCTGCATTACGTCAACGTCGCCTATAGTCCCCCGTAGGCTGACGATCCCAGATGCTGATCGCCCCCGACAATCACCTCGGGCTCATGGCCCTGCTCTTCGCCATCGTCGGCGTCTGTTGCTGGGCCGAACGCTTCGCCTGGGCGAGCCGCGCTTCCGCTCCGGTCCTCGTCATCCTGCTGGCCCTCGTGCTCTCCAACCTGGGCCTGATCCCGCGGGAGGCGCCGAGCTACGGTTTCGTCTCCGAGTACTTCGTGATGGCCGCCATCCCGCTGCTGCTGTTCAAGGCGGACCTGCGCCTCATCGTCGCAGAGACCGGACGGCTGCTCTTCGCGTTCCTCCTCGCGGCGGGCGGTACGGTGCTCGGTGTCTTCGTGGCCTTCTTCCTCGTGCCGGTGGGCGACGTGGCCGCCCAGGCCGCCGCGGTCATCACCGGAGGTTACACCGGCGGGGGCATGAACTTCGTGGCCGTCTCGAAGGTGGTGGGGCTCGACGACCCGACTCGCTTCGCCGTGGTGCTCGGGGCGGAAGCGAGCGTCGGCCTGGCGTACCTGATGCTGCTCTCCGCGATGCCCGCGTTCGCCTGGTTCGCCCGCTGGGACGCCGCCTCCGCGCCGCCGCCGGCCCCCGCTGCCGAACCGGAGCCGCAAGCGGCCGCCGACGGGCCCGACCTGACCCACATGGGGCTGGCGCTCGGGTTGAGCCTGACCGTCTGCGCCGTGGGCACGGGGATTGCGGCCCTCGCCGGGCACCCGCGTTTCACGATCCTCGCGATCACGGTGATCGCCATCGCCGTCGCGAACCTGGCCCGCCGACAGATGCAGGCGCTGAAAGGGGACTTCACGCTGGGAATGCTGCTGCTCTACGTCTTCTTCGGCGTGTTCGGCGCGGGGGTCGACCTAGTGTCCATGCTGCGCCAGGCGCCGCTGCTGATGCTCTTCACCTTCGTGATCATCGCGGCGCATGCGCTCGTCGCGTTCGGCCTCGGCCGCCTGTTCGGCTTCAGCGCACGGGAGCTGGCCATCGCCTCCAACGCCTGCGTGCTCGGCCCGCCGACCGCGGCCGCGCTGGCGGCGCGCTCCGGGTGGCACGAACTGGTCACGCCCGGCATCCTGTGCGGGATCTTCGGTTACCTGATCGGCAACTTCCTCGGCGCGGGGGTGTTCGAGTTGTTGCGGTAGGGACGCTCCGTCGCCCACCGCGGACTCACGCCACGGCTAGCGGGCAGCCTTCACGACTGCCCTGGCGATGTTCGGGTTGGCTGGATTCACGATGAGGGTCTGTGTCGTCGGCGACACCAGGACATCCATGTCCTCCATCGGCACGACGCCCAGCAGGACCTCATCGCCAAGCACGAGTGCGCCCGTCACGCAGCCCCGGTTCTCGAACTCGATGGCTATCGGGCCGACGTATGGCACTAGGTGCGTGCTGCCATCGGCATTTGTCACTTCGCGCTTGTACAGCTCTTCGAGGCCGAGCTGCACCGCCACATGCTCCGGGACACAGAGATTCATGGCGCCCGTGTCGACCAAGGACCGGACATAGAGCGGCTGGATGTCCCGAGCCGGATTCGAGAGCTTCAGATCGGCGTTGACCAGTCCCATGGCTGCTCCTGCGCACGTTGGACAAAAGCCTACCGGATTCGGGCCATGTGCAAGCAACGGCAGAGCGTACCGAACTGGGCCGGGCCGGCGATCGCTCCATGTGAGGGTACCGCTGCCGGCCTGCGTCCTTGCCTGCAACACCCCGACGGAAGCCCAAATGCCCATGCACCGCCGCGACATGCTGATTTCCGCCCTGGCCGGATCGGCCGCGCTCGCATTCGCGCCCAACGCCGCTGCCGGAGGCCAGCGCGACTGGGCGACCCTCGCTCGCGAGGACCTGAAACCCATCCAGCCCAATCTCGCGAACGTCTATGCCACCGGCAGCCGGGTCATGGCGTCGAGCGACCATCCCTACGCCACGGAGGCGGCGCTGTGGGCACTCGAACGCGGTGGCACGGCCGCCGATGCGTACATGACGGCGGCCATCGCGCAATGCGTGCTGGAACCGACCATGACCACGCTGGGCGGCGGCTTCGGCATGGCGTTCTGGGAGGCGGAGACCGGTGAACTCAAGCAGGGCGGCGGCTTCTTCGCCTTTCCGAGCGGCGCCCCGGCGGAGGAGCCCTATGACGAGCGCAAGTCCTGGAC